>CATMIT010000007.1 GCA_950069165.1 uncultured Flavobacteriales bacterium | reverse complement strand
GAAACTGTAAATTGGGTAGTGGCTGGGGCTATTGCTCAGCAAATTCTAAATAAAATTGGAGTTGAAATAATCGCCTATGTTTCTGCAGTAGGAAATATTAAGATGAATAAATGCCATAAGGAGTTGGATTTATCTCTGATAGATTCCAATATGGTTAGATGTCCGGATGCTGAAATTGCAGAGAAAATGATTGCAGCAATTGAAAAAACAAAAAAAGAGGGCGATACCATTGGAGGAGAAATTACGGCAATTGTATCGGGTGTTCCTGCAGGATGGGGAGAGCCTGTTTTTGATAAACTACATGCTGATATAGGAAAAGGAATGCTATCAATTAATGCAGTACATGGTTTTAAATATGGTTTTGGTGGAGTGGATATTTCCTCTAGCAAAGGGATTGAGGTTAATGATGTTTTACTAGATAAAAGTGGAAAAACTAAAACCAATTATTCTGGTGGTATACAAGGAGGGATAAGCAATGGAAATGACATTTATTGTGAAGTTATGTTTAAGCCAGTGGCAACTATTATGCAAAAACAAAACTCTATTGATGTAGATGGAAATACAGTAGAAATTAAAGGAAAAGGCAGACATGATGCTTGTGTGGTGCCAAGGGCAGTACCTATTGTAGAAAGTATGCTAGCACTTACTTTGGTAGATCATTATTTAAGGAGTAAAACGAATAAAATTTAAGATTATGAAAAAACTACTACACCTATTACTTGTATTGCCTCTAGTATTGATTTCTTGCAGCAAAGATTCCTTAAAAGAATATAAAACTGAGAATGTAATTGTTATAGTAATTGATGGACAAAGGTATTCTGAAGCTTGGGGAGATTCTACACATCAGTATATTCCTTATTTTTCAAATGAAATTGCAGCTTTTGGAGTGGTTAATACAGAGTTTTATAATAACGGAATAACTCTCACAGTTCCTGGTTTTACCGCCATTACTACAGGCGTCTACAAAGAGATTAAGAATGCTGGAGAAGAACTGCCAAGATATCCTTCCATTTTTCAGTATTTGATTAAAAAAGATTCTATTTCTAATGAAAGTGCTTGGATTATTAATAGTAAAGATAAATTAGCGGTGTTGGGTAATTGTCAGGAATCTGATTGGAAAGATAAATATATGCCTCTTTCAGATTGTGGTATTGACGGTCTTGGCTCTGGGAAAAGGCATGACACATTAACATTAGCAAGGTTTTTTAATGTAATGTCGGAGTATCATCCTAAACTTATACTTCTTGGTTTTAGAGAACCCGATTTTTCTGCTCACAGATATTCTTGGGAGGATTATCTGCAGGAAATAAAAAATACGGATGAGTATATTTATAAGATTTGGAACTATATTCAGAATGACCCTTATTATGCAGGAACTACTACACTATTTATCACAAATGATCATGGTAGACATTTGGACAATATTGGTAATGGCTTTCAATCACATGGAGATGATTGTGATGGGTGTAGGCATATCAATTTTTTTGCATTTGGTCCTGATTTTAAAAAGGGAGTTATAGATATTAGAAGAGAACAAATTGATATTCCAGCAACAATTGCTGAAATATTACAACTTAGCACTGAATATATTGAAGGAGAAATAATGTATGAACTATTTGAATAAATTAAGAAAATGAAAAAACTAGCATTACACTGGAAAATAATAATTGGAATGGTATTAGGGGTAGTTTACGGCCTAATTGCTAATAAATTAGGTTGGGTAGATTTTACCAACGCATGGATAAAACCTTGGGGAGTAATTTTTGTTAACCTTTTAAAATTAATTGCAGTTCCTTTGGTGTTTGCTTCACTTATAAAAGGGGTGGCTTCCCTTTCTAATATTTCCAAACTATCGCGTATTGGCGGTAAAACCATTGGCTTTTATTTGGCATCCACAGTGGTGGCGGTAACAATTGGTTTGTTTTTAGTCAATTTCGTACAGCCAGGGAATACTTTTTCACAGGAGAAACGCATGGAGTTAAAAGAGGCATACGCCTCCAAAGCAGGAGCTAAAATTGATGCGGCTTCCAATGTAAAAGAGGATGGTCCACTTCAATTTGTGGTGGATATTGTTCCGTCTAATTTTCTGTCGGCTGCATCCGATAATAGCAATATGTTGCAGGTTATCTTTTTCGCCATTTTGTTTGGCATTGCCATGATCATGTTACCGAATGAAAAGACAGTTTATGTGAAAGGATTTTTTGATGGCATAAATGATATTATTCTGCAAATTGTGGATATCATCATGATGGCGGCTCCATATGGGGTATTTGCACTTTTGGGCGGTTTGGTGGTCGATTTTGGTGGTAGTGCAGATTTATTCATTGCCTTGGGCCTTTATTCTGTAACAGTAATTATTGGCCTGCTGATTATGATTTTAGCGGTGTATCCGCTTGTTTTGCGAATATTTACTAAGGTTAAATATTTTGATTTTTTCAAAGCCATTTCTCCAGCACAAATGTTAGCTTTTTCCACTTCTTCCTCTGCTGCAACTTTGCCTGTTACTATGGAAAGGTGTGAGGAGCATTTAGGCGTATCAGAAGAAGTATCTTCTTTTGTGTTGCCACTTGGGGCGACCATCAATATGGACGGCACATCCCTTTATCAAGCAGTAGCGGCTGTATTTATTGCTCAAGCCTTTGGTTATGATTTGGATTTGGCGGCTCAACTGACTATTGTACTTACGGCCACTTTAGCATCCATTGGGGCGGCAGCCGTTCCTGGTGCTGGAATGGTGATGTTAGTAATTGTGCTTTCTGCCATTGGCATTGATCCTGAGGGTATAGCACTCATCTTTGCTGTGGATAGAATTCTGGACATGATGCGAACGGTTGTAAATGTAACGGGTGATGCTACTGTGGCTACTGTGATAGCTGCTACAGAAGGGGAGTTACGCCAAGTTAGTCAAGAAGAACTAATGAGTTAGTATGCGATTTTATTTTCTAATACTTTTTTTATTTTTTACTCTATTTGGTTTTTCGCAAGATTGCTTACCTGAGGACAAAAAGACTAAAAGGCTTTGTAAAAGAGCCTCTACTTTGATTGAAAAAAATCAGTTTTATAAAGCGCAAAATTTGCTAAAAAAAGCAAAAGGAAATAAAGATATTCCAGAGGTAAATCGATTGTTTTCTATTTTGTATTGGAAGCAAGATAAAGATTTACTAGCAGAGGAATTTGCCTTAAAAACCATTGAGACATGCCCTGAGAAAAATCCTTTAGTTTATTATTTGCTAGCAGAGATAAACTATGATAGAAAAATGTATGTGCATGCCTCTAATTATTTTAAAAAATCATTAGAATTAAACTTGGATGAAAAGCTTAAAACTAAAGCAAGCAAACTTTTTGAAAAAGCAAAAACTATTAGTGATATTATCCTTAATCCCGTTCCATTTAATCCGCAAGTAGTGTGGGGAATTTCTACCAAAGCAGATGAATATTTACCCATTTTATCGCCCGACCAGGAAATTATATTTTACACTAGAAGAGGCAAACAAAATGAAATTGGCAGTTTGACAGAATCCATTACAGAAGAATTTATTTTCAGCACGGAAGATTCAATAAATTTTAATGCTGGAATCCCTATGCCATTTCCATTTAACAGAAACTCTAATGAAGGTGGGGCGAGTATTACAATTGATAATAGCACCTTGTATTTCACCATTTGCGCCAATACAATTAGTGGATATAATAATTGTGATTTGTTTTATACTTTTAAGAAAAGGGGTGGAAAATGGTCAAAAATTATGACTTTCAATAAGAGTATAAATGGGGCAAAAAGTTGGGAATCGCAACCTAGTGTTTCAGCAGATGGAAATACTATTATTTTCTCTAGTGACAGAAAGGGTGGCCTTGGTGGTGCTGATTTGTATCTTATCAAAAAAAATGAAAAAGGGGATTGGTCAGAGCCAAAAAATTTAGGTAAAAAAATCAACACAAAAGATAATGAAAAATCTCCCTTTTTGCATATTGATGATGAGACATTGTTTTTTGCTTCCAATCAGTTTCCATCTGTTGGCGGTTATGATATTTTCTTTTGCCGAAAAGATAGTTTAGGATATTGGAAAAAGCCAAAAAATATCGGCTATCCAATAAATACCATTGCAGATGAATTAGGGCTTTTTGTTAGCACTGATGGTAAAAAGGCCTATTTTTCTTCCAATCAATTAGACGGAATTGGGGGTTGGGATTTGTATTCTTTTGATTTGTATGAGGATGCAAAGCCGAAAAAAGTTTTGTTTTTAAAAGGGGAGTTAAGGGATGAAAACAACCAGCTTTTAGAAGGGCCAAGCATTGAACTGAAAAATATTCGCACAAAAGAAAAGCAACATATCCCAGTGAAAAATGGTTTCTATACAGCTGCAATTACGATTGATAAATCTGATGATATTCTACTTACAATCAACAAAAAAGGATATGCTTTTAATTCTACCTATATTAGATCTACTGATGATGAATTTTCTTCTCCGAAAGAATTAGATTTTGAGCTAGAGAAACTAGGTAGCGGAAAAGCATTTCGTTTGGATAATATCTATTTTGCCACTAATTCATTTACTCTTAATAGTGTTTCTAAAGAGATTCTGATTTCATTTTCTGATTATTTAAAAATCAATAATACATTACAATTAGCCATTCATGGACATACAGATGATGTTGGTGCTAATTCAGAAAATTTACTTCTTTCTACAAATAGAGCAAAGGCAGTTTATTCTTTTTTACTAGATAATGGAACAAACAAAGATAGAATAGTTTTTGAAGGGTTTGGTGAGCAAAAACCTATTGCATCAAATAAAACAAAAAAGGGGAGAGCCCAAAACAGAAGAACAGAATTTGTAATTTTAGGGCAATAAAAAAATCCTGCAATGCAGGATTTTCAAAATATATATTGTCAATTATTATTTTCTAATTTCTTTAATCCTTGCTTTTTTACCAGTTAAGCCTCTTAAATAAAAAATTCTTGATCTTCTTACTTTTCCTCTTTTATTTACCTCAATTTTTTCTAAAATAGGGGAGTTTACAGGGAAAATTCTTTCCACTCCAATTCCTCCAGAAATTTTTCTGATGGTAAAAGTTTCGGTAATTCCGCTACCTTTTCTTTGCAAAACTACACCCTTAAAATGCTGGGTTCTTTCCTTATTCCCTTCCCTAATTTTATAATAAACTGTAATTGTGTCGCCCGAACAGAATTCTGGAAACTGATTCATCTCTGTACACTCTTTTGATATGCTGTCAACTAAGTTCATTGATAGGTAATTTATTGGTTAAAATCGGATTGCAATATTACAATTAATATTTTGAAATTTCCACTTAGTTTTTAAGTTAAAATTTATTTGTCCTTAAAAATATCTGGTCGTAATGTTTTTGTGCGTTCTTCTGCTTGTTTTTGCCTCCAATTTTCAATCTTTTTATCATCTCCTGAAAGCAGAATTTCTGGCACTTTCCATCCTTTATATTCTGATGGGCGAGTGTAAACAGGTGGAGATAACAAATCATCTTGAAAGCAGTCGGTAAGGGCAGAGGTTTCATCTGAAATAACACCAGGAATAAGTCGGATTATTGCATCAGAAAGCACAATAGCACCCAACTCACCGCCTGTGAGCACATAATCGCCAATACTAATTTCTTTTGTGATCAAATTTTCTCTGATTCTTTGGTCAATTCCTTTGTAATGTCCGCAAAGTAAAATAATGTTTTGATTGGTAGAGAGCTGGTTGCAAATTCCTTGATTAAGTTTTTCTCCATCTGGGGTGAGGTATATTATCTCATCATAATCTCTTTCGCTTTTTAATTTACCTATCAAATCATCAATCGGTTGAATGGTCATTACCATTCCGGCACCTCCGCCATACTGATAATCGTCAACACTTTTCTGCTTGTTGGTTGAGTATTTTCGTATATCATGAATATGAATTTCTACAATCCCTTTTTCCTTTGCTCTTTTTAAAATAGAATGCTCAAAAGCGCCTGAGAAAAAATCAGGCAAAATACTTAGTATGTCAATTCTCATTTTACAAAACTACAAAATCCAATTTTCTTATTTTGTAGTATCTGATTTTACTTAATTTAGCTAAAAACATAACATGACAGCTTGTCATAAATAAAATATAAAATATGTATATTCAGTTAGATACATAATATAACTAAAGGTATAGATTATTATCTGTTTGTTGCTAATAAGTATTAGGAATATTCTTTATTTTAAAAAAAATAGCTGAAAAACATATAAAAAATGTTAAAATATTTGTGTTTAAATCAATTTGAAATGGGCAAAAAAAGTTAATTTTACGCTTCTATTTATCGCTATGAAAAAGTACATCATTTTATTTATATTTTGTTTTGGTTTTTCCTATTTTGGCATTGCGCAGGATAATGATTCTTTACTTGTTGATAGCATTTTAAATAGTCAAGAAACTAAATTTTCGGACTCAATAGCAAATTATAATTTGCAACAAAAAAACCTTAAACTATCACGGGACGCCTACAATAAAGGAATTGAATCTTTTGAGCTAAATAATTTTACAGAAGCTATTCATAGTTTTTCCAAGGCAATTAGTATGGATTCTTCCTTTTTAGCGGCTTATTTCAATAGAGGAATTTGTTATTCTCAAATTTCAGATTATGATAATGCAATTGCTGATTTTTCTCTCACTTTTTCCCTAGATAGCAGACATATTCTCTCCCTTTTTAAGAGAGCAGAAATTTACCGAAATCAGCATAAAAATAATTTGGCTCTAACAGATTATAAATGGATTATTGAGATAGATGACAAAAATTACAAAGCATATTACGAACAGGGAGTAATTCTATTTCTACAAAATAATATAGAAGAAGCAATAAAGTTGTATTCCAAATCCATTGATATAAAGCCGACAGCAAATGCTTATAACGACAGGGCAAGTTGTTATCGAAATTTGCAGCAATACGAAAAAGCAATTTCAGATTATAAAAGTGCTATTTTACTAGATGAAAACTTGGCTTTTTTGTACAATAATTTGGCAGGGATTTATCGGCTTACTGATGATGGAGAAAAAGCAATGAACAATTATACCATTGCCATTACAAAAAATCCGGATTATGAAATAGCTTACAACAACAGGGGTAGATTGTATTTTGAGCTTAAAGATTATACTTCTGCGGCTTCTGATTTTGATAAAGCAATTACGATAAATTCTGATTATGCACTTGCTTACAACAACAGAGGAATTCTCCACCATAAAAACAAAAATTATATTTCTGCTATTGCGGATTTTGACAAGGCAATATTAGTTGATGAAAACTATGGAAAAGCATATTTGAACAGAGCAATATCAAGGCAAATGGAAAGAAATGAAGATGGGGCTTGTGCCGATTGGCAAAAGGCCTTTGATTTGGGAATTGAATTGGCCAAAAAATATTTGATGAATGATTGTTACTAGAGGTAAAAGCATAAAAATTCTATTGCTGATTTTGTTTTCAGTGAATCAGTTATTTGCACAAAATATTGATTTTAAATCCTCTAATTTCAAATCGAAAAAAGACGGACTAAAGCAAGCTGTCAAAAACATAAAAATAGGAGATAATTTTTTAGAAAAAGCAAATGAGGCGATTTTTGCAAGAAATGATGCTATTGACTATTTTGAAAAAGCACTTTTTTATTATTTACAAGCCAATGAGTTTAACCCAAGAAATATAGATCTTAATCTAAAAATTGGTAATGCTTACCTGTATACTAATCAGAAATATTTAACCTACCCATTTTTAGAGAAAGCGATGGGAATGGATGCAAACAAGCAAGATGCCTCACCTAATATTCACTTTTATTATGCCATGGCCTTGCAATTGGAAGGAAAATATAATGATGCTATTAGTCAGTTTAAGATTTTCAAAAAAAGACAATCCGAAAAACGATTTGAATCCTTTTCTGATTTTTATAAAAAATACATTAAGGAATGCGAAAGTGCGATAGATTTATCAGATAAACTGCAAAAAGTGTGGATTGATAATATTGTACTCAACTCTGAGAATGATGATTGGAGTCCATGCCTTAGTGCAGATGGAGAACTTTTAATTTTTACTTCTGATAGAGCAAATGAACATTTGGCGGATGAATTTGGAAGATACGATAATGAGATTTATTTTTCTACTCTTACTAAAAGAAAATGGACTGCTATTTCCCCAATTACAACTTTAAATACAAATGAAGATGATGTTTCTGGTGGACTTTCTTATGATGGACAAAGGTTGCTTATTTATAAAATAGAAAATGAAAATGCAGATGTATTTGAATCCAAATTAAATGGAACAAAATGGGTGAAAGCTGAAAGAAAAATGGGAAAGTCAGGAAATTCTGTAAATACTACTGATAATGAAACGTTAGCCTCCTACGACCCTCAAGATATTAAGGTATATTATTTAACGGATGGAGGGTATAGTAAAAATTGGGATATTATGTTCTCAGGGATTATGAATAGGGAAAGAAATATTTGGGGAAAAGGACAAAGTGCAGGACATGAAGTGAATACAAAATATCAGGAAGGTTCTGTTTATTTGCATCCTGATGGAAAAACCATGTATTTCTCTTCACAAGGACATAACTCCATGGGTGGCTATGATATATTTGTTTCTTATATAGATGAGTTGGGGCATTGGGGACCTGCTGAAAATTTAGGAAGCCCTATCAACACCCCATATGATGATTTGTTTTATTCCTCCACCGCAAGTGGTAAGGTGGCTTATATTGCATCAAACCGAAAAGGTGGTAAAGGTGGTTTGGATATTTATAAAGTTACCTATTGGGGAAGTGAAAAACCACAATCATTAGATTCTGAAGAGCAACTTATAGCAAGTATTGCCAATCCTATAAAAGACAAATCGATTGCCCAGCCAATTGTGGTAGAAGAAAGAAATCTGACTGTTTTTAAAGGAAAGGTTTTGGATATAATTACTAAGCAAGCGGTTGCCGCAAATATTACAATAACGGATAATTCCACTAGAAAGGAATACATTCAACTAAACTCTAATTCTTCTTCTGGGAAATTTTTAATTTCCTTACCATCTGGAAAAAATTATGGTATAGCCGTTAGTGCGGAGGGCTATTTGTTTCATTCTGAGAATTTTGATATTCCAAAAGGGGAGGCGTACAATTTGGTAAATAAAGATATTGAGTTGATGTATATTGATATTGGAAGTAAAATCGCACTAAGAAATGTATTTTTTGACATTGGGAAATCCATTGTAAAAGAAGAGTCCTATTCAGAGTTAGACCGATTAGTTTCTCTGATGAAAGAATTACCAAATTTGAAAGTAGAACTTTCAGGGCATACCGATAATACTGGCTCAGAGGTGCTCAATAACAGATTATCTCAAAAAAGAGCTGAAGCGGTAGTAAAATATCTTATCAGTAAAGCAATAGATAAGGAAAAGCTAACTGCAAAAGGATATGGTTCAACTACTCCAATCGATAGTAACGAAACCCTAGAAGGGCGGCAGAACAACAGAAGAACAGAATTTGAAATTATTGGCAACTAAGGAAGAATCACTTTTTTAGTAATCATTTCTCCGCCTCTTGTTTGCATATTCAGAATGTAAATACCAGAATTCAGAAAATCAACATTTATAGCACTTGGTAATAAAACTTCCTTTTTACTATAAACTAGTTTAGCAGAAATATCATAAACTTCAAAATTGCTAATATATATTGGCTCCACCGCATTTATCATAATATCTTTTGATATAGGATTCACAAAAGCAGTAATTTTATTTTGTTTCTCACTAACAGATGTGGTAGCTTCTGCAAAAGAACGAGAAGTAGTATAAACTTGATCTCCATTATTATTTCCATTACCGTTTGCAGCTATTGCACTTACATAAAAAACAACTCCAGCTGTAAGGCCTGCTGGGGCTGTCCAATTCATGCTCCAAGTGTTAGAAGTAGTGCCGGCTTGTTTGTGCGTAACCGCATTATTATTGTTTACGAACTTGGTATTTGTATTATCTGTAATACCAAAAGTTCCTGTTTTAGCACCGAAATTACCTTCCTCACAAGTTATTTCAAAACCAAATCTGCTAATAGAACTTTGGATCATATTAACCGTAATAGCATAAGTTTGCCCTGCCGTATAGCCCTGCACAGGGATATTAGTAGCAACTGAAAGCGTTCCAGAGCCAGTATTTGCCGTGCCAGAATGACAAGCGGTGCAGTTATTTCCATCCATTGGTGAGCCCGTTTTTGCTCCTGGAGAGCCATTTAGTTTACTAAATACATTAGGGGTCAAAAGCAAGAATATTGCAATTACAGATAAGAAGTAAATTGATTTTTTCATTTGTATTGTTTTTCGCAAATCTAAAAAAAGTATAATAATAAGTGATTATAAAAAACACTTTCTATTGCTTTAGCACAATAAGTATTAATATATTTGGAGTATGAAAATTGGGATGGCACGATTAATGAGGGAAAAGTTTCTGCAAATGGGTATTATTCCTACATTATAAGTGTGTTGGACGAAATGTATGTTCCTCATAGTTTTAAAGGGAATTTACTATTGCAGAAATAGAGGATTTTTGTATCATTGCTTTTTGAATAATTAATATTGAAAAATTAAATATGAAGAAATTATTTTACCTGTTTTTATCTTTTGGGCTTTTATTTTTCTCCTGTTCAGAAGAAGAGGATAACCCTTTTTCTCCAACTTCAACTTTTAGCTGCATGATTGATGGTGTACAACTTTCTGATTCATCTCCAATAGGAGTAATTCTTACAACAAATCCTGCTTTAAATGGTGCATTAGAGATTAGTGGTGTTTCTAACTTGAAAGATGGAATGGTAATGAATAATGTATATATTACTATTTATAATTTTGATTCTGTAACCGAAAATACAACACTCTCCCTTGGATCTTCTGGTTCAGGTGTAGTGTCAAGAAATACAGATGTTTTTTCAACTAGTTCTCCCAATTTTACAGGAACTGCCCGTTTCTCAAAAATTACTGCAAACAAAGTGTCTGGAACTTTTAGTTTTGAGGCTTTAAATACCGACCCAACTATTTTTACAAAAGTGGTCGTAACCCAAGGGTCCTTTACAGATGTAAGTTACTAATAACTCATGAGCAAAACACTAGTATTAGACAAAAAACAAGTTCAGCAAAAACTAGATCGTTTGGCTTGGCAAATTTATGAGCAAAATTATAAAGAGAAATCAATAATAATTGCTGGAATTGCAGATAGGGGTGTATTATTAGCTAAAAAGATAGCAGACAAACTAACAGAAATTTCAGATATAAAAGTAAAACTAGCCACCATAAAAGTAGATAAAGATCATCCTTTTTATAAAGATATAGAAGTTGATATTTCAGAAAGTGAATACAAAAACAAAGTACTGATTTTAGTTGATGATGTGCTCAACTCAGGAAAAACACTAATTTATGGTGCAAAATATTTTTTATCGGTTCCCTTAAAAAGACTATCCACCCTAGTGCTTGTTGATAGAAACCACAATCGTTTCCCAATAAAAGCAGATTTTGTTGGCTTATCCTTGTCTACAACTTTAAAAGAACATATTTCTGTAGAGTTAGAAAAAAATGTAGGGGTGTATCTTTCCTAAGAAATTAGTTTGATAACATCTGATTTACTAATGTTTTTTGCTGATAGAATATAGTGTGCTTTCTTATAAAATTTTTCTCTTTCCATAAGTTTTTCACTTATAAAATCATTTAACTCATTTTTTGTAAGATGACAAATGAGTGGTCTGTTGTTTTTTTCTTTACCTAGTCTTTCTGCCAAATCCTCTGCTTTCATTTTTAGATAAATACAAATTCCTTTTTCTAACATTGTTTGCATATTATCGGAAAAACAAGGCGTTCCACCTCCTGTTGCAATTACAAGATTATCCATTTTGTAAATTTCATTTAAACTCTCTTTTTCCAAATCTCTGAAATATTGTTCCCCTTTTTCATCAAAAATCACATTGATATTTTTTACTGTTTTATTTTCAATAAAACGGTCCAAATCAATAAAATTAAAATTTAAATGTTTTGCTAACTTTTTTCCTAAAGTTGTTTTTCCACAGCCCATAAATCCAATCAAGAAAATTCTCATTAGTTGCTTTTTTTCTCTTTTTTGAAATGATTAAAAACCAATCGTTTTGCTAGCTTAGGAAAAAAGCGATTGATAAACAAAATAAGTTTACCATTAGTACTCATAATAAGTGAATCTTTCCTGCAATCTATAGCACAAATAATTCTTTCTGCTACCATCTTAGCTGTCATCATTTTTTGTTCATTTCTTGGGCTTTCTCCTTGCTGTGTTCCATCTTTTGTAAGTGCTGATTTTCTGATATTAGATGCAGTAAAGCCTGGAAAAGCAATAAGCACATGTAAATCGTTTTCTAGATTTTCATTTCTAATGGATTCCAAAAAACCATTTATTGCAAATTTGGAAGCAGAATAAGCACTTCTTTCTGGTAGGCCAATGTGTCCAGCAATGGAGGAAACCCCCACTAAGGAACCTTTGCTTTTTAGTAAATAGGGTAGGGCATATTTTGTGCAATAAACTGTTCCCCAAAAATTGGTATTCATTACTGTTTTTATCACCTCTAAGTCCGATTCGTGAAATAATGCTCGCATGGAAATTCCAGCATTATTGATAAGTACATCAATTCTCCCAAATTCTGCAATGGTTTTTTCTATTAGTATTTTGCAATTTTCCACTTTACTAACATCCGTTTCTATGGAGATTGCGCTCATATTTTCTTCTTTTATTTTTTCTATAACAAAATCAAGTTTCCCTATATTTCTGGCAGCAAGCACCAATTTATTTCCGTTCTTTGCCAATGCAAAAGCTAATGCTTCTCCAATACCTGATGAGGCACCTGTAATGATAATAACTTTGTTTTTCATAAATTAATATTATTTTTACTCTACAAATTAATGAATTAAAATGCAATTAGTTGAAGTAAATAATAAAAGGACAATAAAAAGTTTTCATCAACTTCCTTTTAGGATATATAAAAACACTAAAGTATGGGTACCACATTTAAGACAAGATATTGAGTCGGTTTTTGATAAAAAGAAGAATAAACAGCTAAGACATGGAGAAGCAATTAGATGGATTTTGCTTGATGAAAAATCAGAAGTAATTGGCAGAGTTGCTGCATTTGTAAATAGGAAAATGAAAAGTGGCAAAATAGCAGTTGGGGGGATGGGTTTTTTTGAGTGTATAAATGATAAAAAATCAGCTTTTATTTTATTTGATGCTTGTAAAAAATGGCTCAAAAAACAAGATTGTCAGGCAATGGATGGTCCAATAAATTTTGGGGAAAAGGATAAATTTTGGGGATTATTGGTGGAAGGATTTGATAATCCTAGCGTTTATGCAAACAATTATAATCCATCTTATTACCAAGCTTTTTTTGAGGATTATGGCTTCAAAACCTATTACAATCAGCATGTAGCGATAAGGGAAGTTACTGCTCCATTACAAGAAAAATACAAGATAAGAGCAGAGAGAATAGCTGAAGATAAAGATTATACTTTTGATCATATTAGGAAGAAGGAGAAGCTAAAATATGCGGAGGATTTCCGTATAGTTTACAACAAAGCTTGGGGTAATTCATTTCGTAATTTTAAGTCAATGAAGCAAAAGCAAGCTATAAGTATCATTAATAAGATGAGCCCTATTATGGATGAAAAAATAATTTGGTTTGCTTATTATAAAAATGAACCAATTGCATTTTCTATATTTTTACCTGAACTGAATGAGGTTTTTAAATACATAAATGGTAACTTTAATTTTTTTGGGAAAATTAAATTTTGGTTTTTGTTAAAACTAAAACCACCAAAAAATGTGCATGGAGTAGTGTTTGGGGTTGCTCCTGAATTTCAGAAAAAAGGCGTTGAAGGAGCACTTGCTCAGCAAATTGCCTTCCAGTTTCTAGAAAGCAAAAAGTATAAAAATATTATAATGACATGGGTTGGAGATTTTAATCCTAAGATGCTAAAACTCATTGAAGGGCTTGGAACAACTCCTTATCAAAAACTAAAAACTTACCGTTTATTGTTCGATAAAAATGCAGAATTTAAAAGGTATCCTATTCATGTATAAAACTTATGAAAAAAGATTTTTTTGATTGAGAAATAGTAATATATTTGCAGCCCTTTTTAAACGACCTGATAGCTCAGCAGGTAGAGCATCTCCCTTTTAAGGAGAGGGTCCTGGGTTCGAGCCCCAGTCAGGTCACAAAATCCCGTTTTAGCGGGATTTTTCTTTTAATTTAGCCCTTTTGCCCAGGTGCTGAAATTGGTAGACAGGCATGGTTGAGGGCCATGTGCTCTGATGAGCGTGCGGGTTCGATTCCCGCTCTGGGCACTTTTCTAAAAACCCAAACTACTTTCTATTGCTTTATGGTCAGAAAGTTTTTGCTGATGTGTAGTAAAGGTATTTGTTTTAAACTTAGTACTATGCAAAATATAATCAATACGCAAAAAGGGTATTTTCCCTAAAAAAGTGCTACCAATTCCTTTTCCTTTATTGAGGAAAGCATCTTCTAATCCTTCAGAAATTCTGTTGTAAGCATAGGAATTTGGCGTATCATTAAAATCGCCACAAACAATAATTGTGTAGGGAGATTTTTCCATATGCTGTTTTATCACCTCTACTTGAATGGCGCGTTTCTGGAAAGAGTATTTTAATCTTTTAACTATTCCAAACACCCCTTTTTTTATCGCTTTTTTACTTATTTCCGGATTTTCCATAAAAGCCAAATCTCTTTTGTCGAACCAATTGGAAGCCAAATGAATATTATAAATTCTGATGGTATCTCCCTTTAAAACCATATCCGAGAAAATACAAGTATTGTTCATTCTCTCTCCTTTTATGCTAACTGTTCCTTTATTTATTTGGTTAAATTTACTGTAAATTGCCATATGCCACTGGCTTTTTTTATTTTGCAAACCAATATGCTGAAAAGGATAATCTAATTTTGGCAACTGCTTTGGTGCATAAAACTCCTGAATACAAAGAATGTCGGTATTCATGTGATTAAACAAATCAAAAATTTCATTTTTTACTCCCTCTTTTTTAATCCAATTATAGGCGTTAAAAAGCCGCACATTATAACTCATAATACTGAAACTATTTTCCTTCTCTATTGCATTTTCCTCTTCCGAATTCCCTATTAATGTTTCAATTGAATTCATCCCTATTAAAAGCACTATTAGGTTTGCCCAAAATGGTTTTTTCATTAAAATAAGCCAATAACAAATAAAGAGAAGATTTAAAATAAAAAAAACGGGAAACAATAAGCCAAAAAAGGCAATTGGCCAAAAAATACTAGGGCTAACAAATGGAGATAAATAGGATAAAATTTGCCCAACTAATAACAAAGAATTTATAAAAAACAAAATCTTATTTATGAAGCTTAGATTTTTCAAACTTTACTTTTTACTTGCTTTAAACAGGGTATCTTTTTCATCTTTTGTAAGCCCTTCATAACCAGATTTTGCAATTTTATCTAAAATATTATCAATTTTTGCTTGCTCTTGTATTTTTTCCTTTCTAAAATCTTGATCTGATTTTTTTCTGCTATAAGCTTTTTTTAGTTTGGGCTCTGTTTGTAAATAAGTGGCCAAATAATCCATTATTTTATTAAAACTCGTTGCAATATCATTTCCGACATTTAACTGTTTTACATATAAATAACCAAAAAAAGCACCACCTAAATGAGCGATATGTCCGCCCGCATTTCCTTGAGGGATACTTAATATATCTAAAACAATACTGATTGCTGCAATGTGTTTTAGTTTGATGTTGCCAATAAGAAATAAACGGATAGAATAGTTAGGCGATTTGGTAGCAATTGCCATAATAATAGCAAGCACTGAGGCGGAAGCCCCCATTGCCATAGTATTTGTCAGGGTGTTAGCAAAAACCGGAAAAAGATTATAGGAAATAATAAAAAGGACAGCACCAGATATTCCCCCAAGTACATAAGTGCTTATTAGTTTAGTGTTATCGAAAAAGGAGAGAAAAATTTGACCACCAAAGTAGATCCAAAGCATATTGAATAGTAAATGAATAAAGCTCTGATGCAAAAACATATATGTAATTATGCTCCATGGTTTTTTTATAAAATGTGATATGCTTGCTGGTAGAGTAAAATAGTTTAAAATTTCCAAAGAATTCACCATAAAAAGGAATGATAAAACATGTAAAACACTAGCAAACAGAAAAACTCCTACATTAATATAGATGAGTTTGGTAAGCGAATCCCCTCTCTTAAAATTCTTTTTTATATCCTTCAATACAGTGCTCATTTAGAAAAAGTTATTTGAGTTTTTTCTCCAATATTTGATTAGTAAAAAGCCAAAAATCATTCCACCTAAATGTGCAAAATGTGCAACATTATCGGCAGGATTATTGCTAATACCAGCATATAATTCTAAAAGTCCATAGAGGATTACAAAATATTTTGCCTTGATAGGAATTGCAAAATAGATATATAAGAGTGCATTTGGAAACAACATCCCAAAAGCCAATAAAACGCCAAAAACAGCCCCAGAAGCACCAACTGTAGGAGTGTGAATTAATAAATTCAGTTTACCCATAATTGGGTTTGTATAATTTTGTCCTCCAGCTAAAATATCACCACCTTCATTAAGTATTGTATTTAAATCATTGCTGCTTATTTGTGCTTGCAAACTCATAATTTCATACTGGCTTACCCCCAAGTGAATAGCTGCTGCACCTAATCCTGTAATCATATAATAAATAAGAAATTTCTTTCCTCCCCATACATTTTCCAATACTTTTCCAAACATCCAAAGGGCAAACATATTAAAGAAAAGGTGGGTGAAATTGCCATGCATAAAAAGGTGAGTAATGAGTTGGTGGGGCATAAATTCGGCTGATTGAAATTGATGAAGCCCAAAAAACCGATACATATCAAAGCCCATACCATCCAATGTGATGGTTGCTAAAAAGAATAATCCATTTATAATGAGCAAGTTTTTTACTACTTCTGGTAACTGCCTGAAATTTCCTGGTCGATAATCCATGCTAAAAGTGTTTTGTAATATCTTCTAAAGATAAATTAATTATAGTTGTTTTCCCACTTGGACAAATGCTTGGTAAATTGCAAGCAAACAAATTACTTATAAGTACCTTCATTTCTTCCTGTTCTAAGCTCTTCCCCTTTTTTATTGCAATGTTTTTTGCTAACACTTTTGCTATTTTCACTTTTGTCGAAATCACCAACTGATTATCATTTTTTTCTTGTTCCAAAATTTCCTCAAAAATAGTCTCCAAATTTCCATCTGCACATTCAGGAGGGATTGAGTTTATTTCAATCTTGTTTTTCCCTTTTAATTCAAATCCGAAACCTAAATTACGCAAAGGTTCTTTCAACTGTATTATTAATAAATAATCAGAATTAGTAAATGTAAGATTATAGGCAAAAGCCAATTGTTGTGATTTTGTTTTTTTGTTTTCAAGCAAGCTTTGATAATATTCAAATAGAATCCGTTCGTGTGCTCTTTGCTGATGTATAATTATGATCCCATTTTCTGTTTCTAACAAAATAAATTGATTGTTGATTTGCAGAAACTGTTTATTCTGCAATTCCGTGTTCCATTTTACTTCTATTTCTTGCTGAATTTTAGTCTCTTTATTTTCTGATACAACATCTCCCCAAGAAAATATCTCGGTAGGTTTTTCTTTTTCGAAAGGATTGAAGTTAGTATCAACTTTTACTTTTGGTTGAGTCAAAACTTTCCCTTGTTCTAAAACAGGAATATCGAATGCTGTTTCCTGATTAAAATCGATAGTTGGCGCTACATTATATTTACCTAAGGAATGCTTAACAGCTGAACGAATAATAGCGTAAATTGACCTCTCATCTTCAAATTTTATTTCCGTTTTTGTAGGGTGAATATTAATGTCAATTAATTTTGGATCAATATCTAAATACAAAAAGTAAGAGGGGAAATAATTGTCAGGAATTAAGCCGTCATAAGCTTTTTTAACAGCATGATGTAGGTAGGGGCTTTTGATAAATCGGTTATTTACAAAAAAGTATTGCTCTCCCCGCGTTCGTTTGCAAAACTCTGGCTTTCCTATAAAACCACTCAAATTTACCAAAGTTGTTTCCTCCTTAATAGGTACCAATTTTTGATTGCTTTTCGCCCCAGTTACATTCACAATTCTTTGTCGTTTGTTCGATTTCTCTAAGTGGAAGTGTTCTACATCATCTAAATACATACTCATCTTAATGTCAGGATTTGCCAAGGCAATTCGGCTAAACTGTTCCATAATATGCCTTGTTTCCACTTTGTCCGATTTTAAGAAATTCCTGCGAGCTGGTACATTGTAAAATAAATTTTTAATGGAAATTGAAGTACCGTTTGAACAGGAGCAATCATCTTGTTTTTTCACTTGGTTTCCCTCAATAAAAATATGTGTGCCTAACTCTTTATCTGTAAGTTTGCTTTTCATTTCAATATGTGCTATTGCCGCCATGGATGACATTGCTTCCCCTCTGAATCCCATGGTTTTTATAGCAAACAAATCATCTGCTTTATTTATTTTTGAGGTAGCATGTCTTTCAAAACTCATCCGAGCATCTGTTTCACTCATCCCACAACCATTATCTACTACTTGTAAAAGTGTTTTACCTGCATCTTTTATGTAAAGTTTAATTTTTGTTGCACCAGAATCTAAGGCGTTTTCTAGCATTTCTTTCACAGCAGAAGCGGGGCGCCCAATAACCTCTCCGGCTGCAATTTGGTTTGCCACATGTTCAGGAAGTAGTTGAATAATATCCAATGCTTATTTTTTATGATAAAATTAAATAGACCAACAAAAGTAAGGCAATAATGATAAAAATTATTCTTTTTGATCTGTTTCCTGCAATACTTTGCTTGATTTTTCTGTTAAAAAACAAACCTTTTGTTCTTTTTCCTTTATTTTTGAGTTGCTCCAATGCTTCTTTCCTTTTATCGTAATGCCTTGGTTTATAGTCAAATATTTTTGATTTAGGTATTTTAAAAAAGGAAGGGATTATTGGTGCTTGCATTTCACAAAATTAATGAAATATTCATTTTATCGAATAGAAAAAGACTTTTATAATTGTTCATAATTGACAAATTCTAACTTCTATTAAAAAACATAAATCTTTATTTTTACCAACTGTGATGAATAAAATTTTTCTACAATGTACTTTCTTGGTGCTTTTGACAACTTCAACTTTTGCACAAAGCTTTTGGAAGCCCGTTTTCCATTCCCAAAATACACATTGGGCAGATAGTATTATGGCAAATCTTTCAGAGGAACAACGCATTGCACAACTTTTTATGGTAGCGGCATATTCTAATAAAGATAATGATCATAAGGAGCATATTTCAAACTTAATCAAAAACTATAAAATAGGTGGATTGATGTTTTTACAAGGAGGACCTGTTCGGCAAGCAAATCTTACCAATTATTACCAATCCATATCAGCAACTCCACTTATGATAGCATTGGATGGGGAATGGGGTGTCGCTATGCGATTAGATTCTGTTATGGCTTTTCCATGGCAGATGACTTTGGGTGCCATAGAAAATGAAAAATTGATTTATCAGATGGGAGTACAAATAGCAAATCAGTATAAATTATTGGGTGTAAATATCAATTTTGCACCAGTTGCCGATATTAATAGTAATCCAGAAAACCCTATAATTGGGAATCGTTCTTTTGGTGAATCACCAGAAAAAGTATCAAAGTTTTCTACCGCTTACATGAAAGGCATGCAAGACAATGGTGTTTTGGCTTGCGCCAAACATTTTCCAGGACACGGAGATACCGATACCGATTCGCACATAACATTACCAGTGGTTAGGCATAGCAAATACCGATTGAACAAAACAGAAATTGTGCCATTTCGGTATCTTATTACAAAAGGATTAGGAAGTGTGATGGTGGCTCATCTTAGAATTCCAGCCATTGATGTAACAGAAAACCTAGCATCTTCCTTATCTAAAAAAGTAGTAACAAATCTTCTGAAAAAAGAACTGGGTTTTCATGGTTTGATTTTTACAGATGCACTTAACATGAAGGGTGTGAGCCAATTTTTTGAGGGAGGGGATCTTGTTGTAAAAGCACTACTTGCAGGGAATGATGTTTTACTGATGGCTGAGGATGTGCCAGTTGCAATTGCAAAAATAAAAGAAGCAATTACAAACAATAAAATAACCCAAGATGAAATTGACAAAAGATGTAGGAAAATCTTGATGGCAAAAAAATGGATGGGATTAGATAGTATGCAAACGATAAATACCAATGATATAACAGATAAAATTAATAATTCTGATGCCCTCTTGGTAAATAGAACATTAGTAGAAAATTCACTCACGCTCTTACAGAATTATGATAACCTCATTCCGCTTGAAAGATTAGACACCCTCAAAATAGCGTCTGTTACAATTGGTGAAAATCCAGAAAAATTTACAGAAATGCTATCCAATTATGCGCCCATTACTCATTTCACTATTAAGGAAAATCCTAGCACAGTAATACAAAGAGAATTGTTAGATAAATTAATTGGATTTAATTTGGTAATTGTCAGTATTCATCAATCCAATAAAAGCCCATGGAGAACACATAAAATTACAAGAAATACAGATTTGTTTTTGCAAACCCTTGCTATTCAGTCCAAAGTTGTTGTGTCTGTTTTTGCTAACCCTTATACCATTAATAATTTCCTTTTTACCAACAATTTTGATGGATTTATAATGGCTTATCAAAATAGTGAAATAGCACAAGAACTTGCTGCACAATCTATTTTTGGCGGAATTGCCCTAAATGGAAAGTTACCTGTTTCCACTCTACATTTCAAAAATAATTACGGACTAAATACAATAGCATTTCGTTTAAAATATACTATACCAAAAGAGGTGGGGATAAATGTATCTTTGCTTTACAAAATAGATAGTTTGGCTAAAAATGCCATCATGAAGAAAGCAACTCCTGGTTGTCAAATTCTTATTGCCAAAAAGGGTAAAGTTTTTTTTAATAAATCCTACGGATATCATACTTATAATAAGAAAAGAAAAGTAAAAAATACAGACATTTATGATTTAGCATCTATTACTAAAATTGCTGCAACTATCCCCATGCTAATGCAAATGAGTGAAGAAGGAAAATTTAAGTTAAGTTATAAATTAGGTAAATTAAATAGCTCTCTTTACACTACCAATAAAGGGCATTTACGTGTAAAAGAAGTTTTGGCACATCAATCTGGCTTGCAAGCTTGGATTCCTTTTTACAGACAAACAATAGAAAAGGACAAAAGCTTACTAGATACGCTTTATCGCAATAGCTATTCCGCTAAATATCCTATAAAAGTTGCAGAAGAATTATATCTGCATCACAGTTATCCTGATAGTATTTTAAAGCAAGTATTAGAGTCAGATTTGCTAGAAGAAAAAGAATACCAATATTCCGATTTGGGCTATTATATTTTTAAGGACATTATAGAAATAAATTACAGTAATCCACTCCATAAATTAGTAGAAGATAATTTATACAAGAGCTTAGGATTAACCACTATGGGCTATTTGCCAAAAATGAAATTTGATAAAGATAGAATTATTCCTACTGAAAAAGATGATTATTTCAGAGATCAGTTGCTTATTGGTGATGTACACGATATGGGAGCTGCTATGCTTGGAGGTGTGGGCGGACATGCAGGACTTTTCTCTAATGCCAACGATTTGGCAATAATAATGCAAATGTATTTGCAAAACGGCAGCTATGCAAATAAGCAATATTTTAAAGCCCAAACCATCAAAGAGTTTACAAAGTGTCAATTTTGTCAAGATAAAAATAGGAGAGGAGCTGGTTTTGATAAACCGGCTTTGCCTGAACAAGAGGGCGGTCCAACTTGTAAATGTGTATCCTATTTGAGCTTTGGGCATTCCGGATTTACCGGAACATTGGCTTGGGCAGACCCTGAAACTGGAATAGTTTATGTATTTTTATCCAACCGAATTCATCCTGATGCCTCCAATACAAAACTTTTGGATATGGATGTGCGAACTAATATTATGCAAGTAATATATGATTGCCTTGAAACAGAGTAAATATAAAATAGGAATAGTTTGCTATCCTACTTATGGAGGGAGTGGAGTGGTTGCAACTGAGTTGGGTATGGCTTTGGCTAACAAAAATCATGAGGTGCATTTTATCTCTTATTCTCAGCCCTTTCGCTTAGATGTTTTTTCTGATAAAATAAATTTTCATGAAGTAAGCGTTCCTAATTATCCTTTGTTTGAATATATTCCTTACGAACATAACCTTACTGCAAAATTGGTGGATGTGGTTTTGCACGAAAAGTTAAATTTATTGCATGTGCATTATGCTATTCCGCATGCCTTTGCTGCACTTTCGGCAAAGCAAATTTTAGCAGCCAAAGGGATTCATATTCCTATTATCACTACTTTACATGGAACAGATATTACACTTCTTGGAAAAGATAAATCTTTTAAGTCGGTCATTGAGTTTGCCATTAATAATTCAGATGTAGTAACGGCTGTTTCCGAAAGTTTAAAAAAGGAAACCTTATCTTCTTTCAATATTAAAAGGGAGATTCAAGTAGTGCCGAATTTCATAGATTCTAGCTTATATAAACATGAGAATAATTCTGGCCTAAGAAGAAGTTTTGTTAGGGATGATGAAAAGCTTATTATTCATATTTCTAATTTCAGAAAAGTAAAAAGAGTGCAAGATGTACTGAAAGTTTTCTCTAAAATTCAGGATAAAGTTGCCTCAAAATTAATACTAATTGGGGATGGTCCTGAAAGATTAGAAATGGAGCAATTGAGCAGAAATTTGGACTTATGCGATAATGTTCGTTTTATTGGCAAACTTAAAGCCGTGGAGAGAATTTTATCGGTTTCAGATTTGTTTTTATTGCCTTCTGCCACTGAAAGTTTTGGGTTAGTAGCATTAGAAGCAATGGCATCTCGTGTTCCAGTTATTTCCACTAATACTGGTGGTTTACCTGAAGTAAATATTGAAGGGAAAACTGGCTTTTTACTGGATGTAAAAGATATTAAAAGTATGGCTGAAAAATCAATTGAACTTTTGAGTGATGAGGATAAATTAATGCAATTTAAAGAATGTGCTTACAAGCATGCTATGCAGTTTGATTTACCAAATATTCTACCAATGTATGAAGCTATTTATGAGGATTTAATCAGTAAATCCCAATGAAAAAAATAGGAATAACTGGAGGAATAGGTGTTGGAAAAACTTTCGTAAGTAAGGTTTTTTGTAAGTTAGGCTTTCCTGTTTTTTTTGCAGATATTCAGGCAAAAAAATGTATGACAGAATCTCTTGATTTAAAAAATGCAATCACTATAAAATTTGGTAATGAAATTTATAAAAAAGGAATTTTACAAAAAGAAATATTGGGAGACATAGTTTTTAATGATAGGTTAAAATTAGGACAATTAAACAAATTGGTTCATCCTTTTGTGCAAATGAAATTTGAAAAATGGCAAAAACAACAAACTGCTCCTTTTGTTTTGAAGGAAGCTGCTATTTTGTTTGAAAGCGGAGCGCATATCGGTTTGGATGGTGTAATTTGCGTTACAGCCCCTCTACAAATTAGAATACAAAGGGTGATGCAAAGGGATAATTGCACCAAAGAGGATATTATTAAACGCATGGAAAATCAGATGCCACAAGATAAAAAGGATCAGCTTTCCGATTTTGTAATTGTAAATGATGGGAAAGAAAAATTACTCCCTCAAATACAAGCTATTTGTAAAAAGATTAATGCTCTTTAAGCAATCAAATACCGAATTAGGAAAAATACAATCATCAAATCAAGAAAAAGCAGAATCCCAAAAATCGTTGGATTCAATTCGTATAATTCTATTAATTTTTTCCAAATATTTTTCATCTCAATCTTTTAGCTTACATAAGTTATAAGCCAATAAAGCAGGAATTATTGTCCCTAAAATACTTATCCATTGCGGAATAAAACAATTGTTGATTGTGAATTCCCATCCAAGTATATAGCGCAATAAATGCAAGACAGCTACAAGAGTAAAAATAATGCATGCTAGGTTTAATGTTGTTTTTTTATTCATATTAATAAGTGTATTTAGGTTGCCAATTATTTACTCCTTTTGGTAATATGCTTACAAAATCCCACATATTACAATAGTTATCGCCAGGACCGAAATAGGAGCGGTGATGCACATAAATTTCATTTTTTTTTCTAAAAGAAGCAACTCCTGGAAGCGGATTTCCTTCTTCTCCAACAAATCCTAAATCCTCCCCAAAAGAGTTGTCCTTTCTACTAAACATATCAAAGGTCCATCCCCTATCTTTTCTTATCTTTTGCTGCTGCTGTGGGGTTTCATTAGATACCACTACAAAGGATGCTCTGTCGGAAAGTGGCTTTGCAATACCGTTATAATTATCACCCCAAAGGGTGCAATATTTGCAGTGTATGCCCATATAGAAAACAATTATGAGTTCTTCTTTATCTCCAAAAATATCAGAAAGTAAAATATCATTTCCATTCTTGTCTTGAAAAGTATAATCAGGAATTATCCTGCCTTTTTCATTTGCGATTAATTCTGCTAATTGCTCTTTTTTTGCAGCAATTTCATCTTCAATTTTTCTTATTTTAGGATTAGTAGAAGGATGTGAAATGATTAATGGCATTGTAATTTTTTGCTAAAATTACTATTTTAATTCTAAAACTACAATATTTTCAACATGTTGGCTTTGCGGGAACATATCTACTGGCTGAATATGAGTGACTTTATAGAGTTCATCCATAAGGGATAAATCTCTTGCCTGTGTAGCAGAATTGCAACTTACATACACTATTCGTTTGGCTCCAATTTTCAGGATTTGTTCGACTACTTTTTTATGCATACCATCTCTTGGTGGGTCGGTAATTATCACATCAGGAGTTCCATTTTTAGCAATGAATTCATCCGTAAAAATTTCTTTAATATCTCCAGTATGGAAAGTGCAATTTGTAATTTTATTACGTTCAGCATTTTCGTAAGCCGCCTTTATACCCTCTTCCACAGAATCAATTCCAACCACTTTTTTGGCAGAATTAGCAACATACTGTGCAATCGTTCCTGTTCCGGTATAAAGGTCGTACACCAAATCGTTTTCTGTAATTTTGGCCAATTCTTTTGTTTTTTGGTAAAGGACTTTGGCTTGTTCGCTATTGGTTTGGAAAAAAGATTTTGCCCCAATTTTAAAATATAATCCATCCATTTCTTCCATAATATGATCTTTTCCATTATAACAAATCACCTCTTGGTCGTAGATGGTATTATTTGCTTTCTGGTTTATTATATATAGGAGGGAAGTAATTTCAGGGAAAGAGGTTTTGATGTGCTCCATCAGCAGATTAATACATTTTTTATCATCTTCAAAAAACTGAACTAAAACCATCAAATCATTAGTGGAAGAAGTTCGGATAAGTAAATTTCGTAACAATCCATTTTGATTACGGATATCAAAATAAGTCAAGTTATTTTCATCCGCAAATTGTTTTATAGAAAGGCGAATGGCATTAGATGGCTCTTTTTGCAGATAACAATTATTTATATCTATTACCTTATCAAACATTCCAGGTACATGAAATCCAAGCCCATTTTTGTCAGTAATATCTTCTTTCGAATTTATTTCTTCAAGCGTTAGCCATCTTTTATTAGAGAAAGTAAACTCCAATTTATTCCTATAAAAATATTCCTTTTTACTTCCTAAAATATTTTGATGTGGAGGCAAATCAATTCCTCCAATTCTTTTTAGGTTATTAAGTACTTGCGTTTGTTTGAATTCCAATTGCGATTCATATTTCATATTTTGCCACTTACAGCCACCACAACTTCCAAAATGCTCACATTTTGGCTCTGTTCTTCTATCAGAATAAGTATGGATTTTTTCAATTCTTGCTTCCCAATATTTCTTTCTTCTTTTAAAAACCGTTATATCACAAATATCTCCTGGCACGCCTCCTTGTACAAATATGGCTCTCCCTTCATGTTTAGCTACTGATTTTCCTTTGTTGGCGGTATCAATTATTTCAATATTTTCAATAAGTATTGGCTGTCGCCTGTTTTGTCTTCCCATCTTAGAAACTAAAAATCAGCTTGGCATTTATTTGCCTTGCGGTTAGGTAATTCGGTACGGCATATTGTCTGCCGCTAACATCAGACACCCAAAGGTAAGATACCGTATTGTTTATTTGTAAAAGGTTGAACACTTCCATGCTCAGCCATATAGAATTAAAGTGCTTAAAAAATCCTTTTTTGTGTTCTCCCTCTTTTATTATTTCTTTCGAAAAGCCAATATCCACTCTTCTATAAGGGGGTATTCGCAAAATATCTTGGTGTTTTTCCGATTTTGGTGGCCCAAAAGTAAGCCCAGTTCCATACACCAAATTAAGATGCATTTTATAACTTGGGTTTCTGGGGATGTAATCCTGAAAAAACAAAGAAAAATTCACCCTTTGATCAGTTGGGCGGGGAATGAACCCTGCTTCTTTTTGATTGCCGTTTTCATCCGTATAATAGTCGCCACAATATCTTCTTCTGTTTTCATTACCGACATACTTGCCCAGGATTCTATTCCGGGTACAAACTCTCCATTTATTTTCATATCAATTCCTGTGGCATATCCGTTTGCAATTTCGTTTGATAGATACCGAATCCGAACATTATCTACCTTATAAGGAATCAAATTCTCCAATTGCTTGTAGTAAATTTCACTTACCCATTTAAAAGGTCTGCCCCAACTGTAAAACAGATAATCAGCCCCTACTATATAGTGTATAGATTTTTGTGCTTTTATATCCCTATTGATATTCCCCTCAAAATCCCTGAGTTCTTTATAAAAAGCCGGTTGATAATAAATCCCTGCTGCTGCTTTAAAAACCACATCTTTTTCCCAATTTGGAATATAAGCCAATGATACTCTCGGGCTTAAAACCAATTCCTCATTAAAGCTCCAATAGTTTCCTCTAAATCCACTTGTAAGGGAAAAATTACCGATATCCTTAGAGTACTGCAAATAAGCAGAGTTTCTAAAAGAAGATAAATGGATGGTTGTTTTCAGTAAATCATTCACCGATACTATAAGTGGTGCTTGCAATACAGGATTCTCATAACCTACTGAATCAGGAGTGTGAGGCAAAGTAAAGCCAGCAGAATCAATCAAATTCCATTCGCGTATTTTGTCTTCTATTTCTTCCTTTTGTACTCTGAATCCCCATTGAATATTTGCTTCTTTACTATTAAAAATTCCACTATGCTGAAAATTCAATACTGTGGCATTCAAACTATTTCTGGCATGGTTGATGTAAGTGCCAACTCCTCTGTCGTATTTTACATCCCCAAAATTATCAGAACCCAAACTATTGTCTAACTGATAAAGCCAATATTGCCCCATAATATCAAAATTCTCTTGTTCCAATGTACGGAAAGCAGAAGTAGTAAATTTTAATTGCAATTTATCGTTCGGATGATAGGAACTACTCAGTGCACCAAAATAAGTTTTGTAAGTATCTATTTCTTGCCCATCAAAATAGATAGTGAGTTTCAGGGCTTCATTCAGGGTTCCAAATTCTGTATCTCTGTTTTTTGGAACCATTTGGTAAGTATTGTTGGATATATTCCCCAAAAAGCTCACAGACCAATTGGTGCTAATATCATAATAAATAAAAGTTTGAATATCAGTAAAAACAGGTTTGTAGTCGGCTTCTGTATCCAAACTTCCCAAAATATATTGGGTTGTTTTCCTTCTAATCCCTGTTAAAAAGGAAAATCGAATATTTTTACTTTTTCATGATCAGCAATGCCCGGTCCATTATCACTAATATCAATGTCGAGACTGGTTGTGGTGAGCTTAACGGAAATATCAATGTCACCGTCTGCTGGTGTCACTCTGGCAGCATTATCAATGATGTTGACAAGTGCTTGTTCTATTAATAAACCATGTACCCATATGATGGGAA
>CATMIT010000006.1 GCA_950069165.1 uncultured Flavobacteriales bacterium | reverse complement strand
TAATCCAAGTTTCCCTGGGCTATACTCCAGTACAAGGTAGATTGCATACGCGTTACGCACCCGTGCGCCACTCGTCAGCATCTCGCAAGCGAGATCTGTTACCGTTCGACTTGCATGTGTTAGGCCTGCCGCTAGCGTTCATCCTGAGCCAGGATCAAACTCTCCGTTGTAAAAAAAGTTTGTAAAAATTTGATTGACTTATAGAATGTGTTTAATTTGATTTTCTATCTTCATTAATTCAAAGAACAAAAAAGGATAGCAAATTTAACTTAAAATGCTAAACCCTCAAAGCTTTTTACCTAAAAATACTAATTTGGTTTTTTAAAAGCGGCTGCAAATATAAATGCTTATTAATACCGAACAAAACTTTTCTCTTCTTTTTTAATAATATTTTTTATGCCTTATTATTTTATGTAAGTACCTCATATTTTGGATGTTGTAGAAACCTAAAAAGTGATTTATGATGTAGAAAAAGTAAGAGGAATAAAGATTGTATTGGAATAGCTTGTAAAAAATAGCATTTTAGAAAATTATTTGGATGATTTTTTATGCTTTTTATTTTTTAAAACACTAGCCATGAAATTGTCTTTAATTTTGGTTTCAAAAAAGGAAATGAAATCAAAATGATTGAGCATTACCTTCTCATCTAAATCAGATAAAGCTGAAATTAAATCGGTGAAGATTTTTTTTCTTCTTTTGAGAATTGAGAGTCATTTTGTAGCTATTTAACAATTAAATTAGTATAACCTAAAAAAGGAAAACCGATAAAATTGTAGATGTATTGGGAAGAAAAACTTTACCAACTACAAATACGTCACTATTTTATATTTATGATAATGAAAAAGTGGAGAAAAGGATAATTGTGGAATAGACAATTATTCAACAAAAATAGAACTATACTCCTTTCCTGATTTTTCAAAAAGCAGTTGTACTGCTTCTCTTCCTTCAATTCCTAAAGAGACAGAAAAATCATTAACATATAAATTTATATGAGCATCAACAACTGCTTTTTCCATTTCTTGAGCATGGCATTTAACATAGTCAGCCGAACTATTAGGGTTTGCAAAAGCATATTCTACACTTTTCCTAAGTACTCTTTCTACCTTTTGCTGAACTTCAAAAGGTAATTCTCTTTTCACTACAATGCCACCCAAAGGAATAGGTAATCCTGTTTCTTTTTCCCAAAACTCTCCTAAATCTTTTACTTTTTCCAATCCTTTTTCTTGATAGGTAAATCGGTTTTCGTGTATGATAAGTCCCGCATCTACCTTTCCAGCTAACACTTCATTTTCAATTTCAGAAAAAAGCGTTTCTACTTTATTCTGATGCAATGGAAAAGCAATTCCCAACAACATATTGGCAGTCGTGTATTTTCCAGGAATGGAAATTTTACTGTTGGTAGTTAAAATGGTATTTGGTTTTTTAATCAGTAGCGGGCCACAATTATTTCCAAGTGCTGAGCCACTATCCAAAAGTGCATAATCGTTTACACAATGAGTAAAAGCATTAAACGAAAGTTTTGTAATATCCAATTTTCCTTGAAACGCCCATTTATTTAATTGTTCTACATCCCCAAAAATCACTTCAAAATCCAAGCCTTCAGTGTCAATTTTATAATGCACCATGGCATCAAAAATAAAAGTGTCATTTGGACAAGGAGAAAAACCTAAAGTCAGTTTCATAGTGCAACAATTATTTGCTGAACAGTAGTATTCAAGTTTTGAATCGCTAATGGCATATTCCAATTTTCTCTATTCCGCTTTTCCACTTTATTCGAAATGGCTCTTATCTGCATGCAAGGAACAGCAAATTCCTTGCAGACTTTAAAAATAGCCGCCCCCTCCATACTTTCCACATCTGGGTTTAATCTGCTTATTATTCTAGCAATAGAATCCTCATTTCCATGAACGGTATTTACCGTAATTCCTTTTACCTTTTGCAAATTGGTTTTTCCTTCTACTTTAAAAGTATTAGTTATTTCAAAATCAGAAAACTCCTCAAATTTCACGCCATTTTCAATTCCAATTTCTGAAAAACAATCTTCTACAACTTCAACTACATCACCAATTTTTACAGTAGGATTAAAGCAGCCAGCAACCCCCATATTAATTACTAAATCATAAGAGTTTACACTTAAATCCTTAGTTAATCCGTAAGTAGTATTTACCATACCCACTCCTGAAATCAAAATCTCAGCATTAGGGAATAATTCCTGTATAATTTCATCAGAAGTAGCAGCTATTAAGAGTATCTTCATTTGGCAAATATATCAAAAGAAAAGGTAGTATATTTGCATACTATTTAATAAAAAAATGAGTGAATCCTATAATAAAAATTTAGCCAATAGCATAAAAGTTGTTTTAGCTGAAATTGGTGAAAACTCGGAAAGAGAAGGTCTTTTAAAAACTCCTGAACGTGTAGCTAAATCCATGGAATTTTTAACGGATGGTTACAATCAGAATCCTACTGAAATTTTACAATCTGCTATGTTTGCTGAAGATTATAGCCAAATGGTTTTAGTAAAAGACATAGAACTCTACTCTCTTTGCGAACACCACATGCTCCCATTTTTCGGAAAAGCACACATTGCCTACATACCAAACGGACACATAGTGGGCTTGAGTAAAATACCAAGAATTGTTGATGTATTTTCCAGAAGATTGCAAGTGCAAGAGCGATTAACAGATGAGATAAAAGATTGCTTACAAGATACGCTTAACCCTAAAGGAGTAGCTGTAGTTATTGAAGCACAACACCTTTGCATGCAAATGAGAGGGGTACAAAAACAGCACTCTTCAACCACAACATCTGCTTTTTCGGGCATCTTTTTAAAAGATGAAAAAACGCGTTCCGAATTTATGAATTTGATAAAATAATAGTTACTAGTTGTTGGTTATTAGTTACTAGAAACTAATGCTGACAACTAAAAATTAACAACTAAAACACTAAATGATGAAAGCATATGTATTTCCTGGGCAAGGCGCCCAATTTCCTGGAATGGGAAAAGACCTTTATGATAACTCAGAAATTGCAAAAGAGCTATTTGAAAAAGCAAATGAAATTTTAGTGTTCTCAATTACTGACATTATGTTTGGAGAAGATGCTGAAGCACTAAAACAAACTAAAGTTACACAACCAGCTATCTTCTTACATTCCGTAATATTAGCAAAAGTATTAGGCAGTTCCTTTAAACCAGAGATGGTTGCAGGACATTCCTTAGGTGAATTTTCTGCCTTAGTTTCTGCTGGTTATTTATCGTTTGAAGATGGATTAAAATTAGTATCCAAAAGAGCAATGGCTATGCAAAAAGCATGCGAGCAAAACCCATCAACTATGGCGGCTGTAATAGGACTTGAAAATGAAGTAGTAGAGAAAATTTGTGCAGAAATAAAAGAAGTAGTTGTGCCTGCTAACTATAACTGCCCTGGGCAATTAGTAATTTCAGGAAGCAATGAGGGCATAGATATTGCTTGTGAAAAACTAACTGAGGCTGGCGCCAGAAGATCTTTAAAATTGCCTGTTGGTGGTGCGTTTCATTCTCCATTAATGGAGCCTGCAAGAGTAGAGTTGGAAAAAGCAATAGATGAAACTAGTTTTTCTGAAGGAGTTTGTCCTGTCTATCAGAATGTAACAGCAACCGCCATTACTAATCCTGAAGAAATTCAAGCAAACTTGAAAAAGCAATTGACTTCATCCGTACTTTGGACACAAACTATGCAACAAATGATTATTGACGGCTTAACATCAGTTATTGAAGTTGGTCCTGGAAAAGTATTACAAGGTTTGTTCAAGAAAGTAGATAGTAAACTTGAAACGCAAAGCGCTAGTTTATAAAGTAATATTCAATAGTTTTTCACTATTCACCAAATCATGCCAGGCTTTTTTAGTCTGGCATTTTTCGTACAATTCAGCATGATTCATATTATGGCAGTCACTCCCTACCAAGCTCACCATACCTGCATTAATTAAGGCCTCAGTCTTTTTCTTTATTTGTGGGGAATAATAACCAATTAAAGAAAGTAAGTTAATTTGTAACAGGACCCCTCTACTTGTAAACTCCTCATAGTCCTTTAAAGAATAATAATTATAACGCTCAGGATGTGCCAATACTACTTTATACCCTTCTAATTGCAGTTTGAAAATAATGTCAAAAAGATTTCTTGGTGCCTCCATAAAGGAAAGCTCTACCAATATGTAATTATCGCCAAAAGTTAGGAATTTCTCCTTTCCTATTTTCTGCTCAAATTCAAAATCAATATAATATTCTGCAGCCGCATCTATTTCCATGTTGATTTTCTGTGCTTTTAATTCCTCACGCACATCAGCTAAGCCCTTGAATATCGTTTCAGAAGAATTCTGGTAAAAATCACTCATCACATGGGGGCTAGTAATCACCTTACTATATCCCAACTCCTGCATCTTTTTTATAAGGGAAATAGAAGTTTCTAAATCAGGAGCTCCATCATCAATTCCCGGAATAAAATGCGAATGAATATCAGTTTTCAATATTGAAAAATCAAGAGGGGCTAATTCCTCCTCTTTCTTTTTTGAAAACCATTTTATCATAATTTAACTGTATTGTTCTTTATAATAGTTTTGATAATCTCCAGAAGTGATATTATCCATCCACTCCTTATTGGCTAAATACCATGCAATTGTTTTGGCCAGCCCTTCTTCAAATTGTAAGGATGGCTCCCAAGCTAATTCATTCTTCAACTTATTAGCATCAATAGCATAGCGCTTGTCGTGCCCTGGTCTATCCTTCACATAAGTGATTAATCCCTCAGCAGTTCCTGCTTCATTACCTAAAGCAATATCCATTTGCTTACAAAGTAATTTTATCAAATCAATATTTGTCCACTCATTAAAACCACCAATATTATAGGTTTCTCCCTTTCTGCCTTCATGATAAATTTTGTCAATCGCAATGGCATGATCCACTACATACAACCAATCTCTTGTAAATGTCCCATCTCCATAAACAGGTAATGCTTTTGAGTTTAGGATATTATTGATAAAAAGGGGCAATAACTTTTCAGGAAACTGATTTGGTCCATAATTGTTAGAGCAATTCGAAATCACATAAGGCATTCCATAAGTATTTCCATAAGCCCTTACAAAATGATCAGAACTTGCTTTTGAAGATGAATAAGGCGATTGCGGATCATAAGGTGTTGTTTCTAAAAACAGTCCCGTATTACCTAAACTTCCATACACCTCATCAGTTGAAACATGGTAGAAAAGTTTCCCTTCCTCATTTGCTTTCCAAAGGTTTTTTGCAGCATTTAATAGATTTACCGTTCCCACAACATTCGTCATAATAAATTCCATAGGATTAGTAATGGATCGGTCCACATGACTTTCAGCCGCTAAATGCACCACCCCGTCAAATTTATATTTAACAAATAAATCTTCAATATATGTTTTGTCAACTATATCCCCTTTTTCAAAAATATAATTATCCTTATTTTCTATATCATTAAGGTTTTCCAAATTCCCTGCATAGGTCAATTTATCCAAGTTTACAATTTTGTAATCTGGATATTTATTTACAAATAAACGCACCACATGCGAGCCTATAAACCCTGCACCTCCTGTTATTAATATCGTTTTACTCATCTTTAGTTTTTATGTTTTACAAAAATACCAAAATTAAATGATGGCACTTTTTACTTTTCTCATTTTATAAACCTCCTCAATAAAAGCAATTACACCTAAGCTTTGCTCAGGAGTTGCATCTTTTTTAGCATTTCCCTTTAATGTTTCAATCACATTTTCTATTACAAAATGATGATTGTTCGCACTTCCTTTAAATTTACCATAATCATTCGCATTATTACTTTGCATTAACTCTGGTATTTCATAATTTTCTATGTTACAATATTCGATTTTTTCCATGTATTGCCCTCCTACTTTTACACTTCCTTTTTCAGCAATTATTGTAATACTCGATTCCATATTCCTATCAAATATAGCAGTTGAGAATTGCATATTTCCAATTGCCTTATTTTGTATTTCAAAAGTAATAATTCCGGAATCTTCAAAATCAGTAGTATGGCTGTGATTAAAATCTTTTAGAATTACATTGTTGACTTTTACAATTCCAAACAAATGGAAAAGAATATCAATAAAATGTGAGAATTGCGTAAAAAGTGTTCCCCCATCCAAATCCATGGTTCCTCTCCAATTGGCAGAATTATAATAGCTATCATCTCTATTCCAAAAACAATTTAAATTCACCATATAAATCTCGCCAAGGATATTATTATTCATTAAGGATTTCAGCCAAAGCGCAGGAGGAGAATATCGGTTTTGCATCACACAAAATAGCTGATTTTTTGTTTCTTTTTCTTTTACTATTAAAGCGTTTGCATCCTCAACAGAGAGTGACATTGGCTTTTCTACAAGTACATTACATTGATCCAAGGCCATCAGAGATTGGGATGTGTGCAAACCATTTGGTGTACAAATATTTATCACATCAGGAAAGAGATCAGAGAGTAAAAGTGCATCCAAACTAACAAAAAAAGGCAAACCAAAATCTTCAAATTCAGATTGGTCTTTTACATCACAAACTGCTATTAGCTCAGCATTTTTGTTTGCACTTATTTCCGCAATATGGCGTTTGCCAATATGCCCACATCCAACAACTGCAAAAGTTATTTTTTTACTATCGCTCATATCCTTTCACAATTTCCATTTTCTAATTTATACTTTTCACCACTCTCTCGGCAAAGGGCAATCCCATCTGTAAATTTTAATATTTTGCCATGTTCACTCATCCAACCAGTCTGTTTTGCAGGAACACCAATCATTAAAGCAAATGGTAGAACATCTTTAGTGATAACAGCGCCTGCTCCAACAAAGGCAAAACTACCAATAGTTACTCCACAAACAATAGTTGCATTCGCTCCAATGGATGCTCCTTTTTTTATCACGGTTTGCGAAAAATTATCTTTTCTGGAAATAGCACTTCTTGGGTTTTTAACATTGGTAAATACCACTGAAGGCCCCAGGAAAACATCATCTTCACAAATCACCCCGCTATAAAGGGAAACATTATTTTGCACTTTAACATTCTTTCCCAAAACTACATTATTTGCAATAAATACATTCTGCCCAATATTGCAGTTCTCCCCAATTTCTGCTTTTTCCATAAGGTGCGAAAAATGCCAGATTTTAGAGTCATTCCCAATGCTGCAACCATTATCAATTACGGCTGTTGGGTGCGCAAAATATGTAGGAAAATCACTCATTTATAAATTCCAAAATGCTTTGGCTAATAAAATCCATTTGTTTAGGTGTTAGCTCGGTGTGCATTGGTAAAGACAAAACGCTTTCGCAAAGATGATTGGTATTTATAAAGTCATCTTGATTAAATCTTTCCTCAAAATAGGGGTCTTGCCTATGCAAAGGTATGGGATAATATACCCCAAAAGGAATCTCCTTATTTTGTAAATGTGCACACAATTTATCCCTATCAACATCTTGTAATTTTAGGGTGTATTGATGAAAAACATGAGTGGAATAATTTGATCTTTTGGGAATACTTATTTTATAATTTTCCTTAAAACAATTATCATAATAATCAGCCGCCTTTATTCTAGAAGAATTATACGATTCCAATCGTTTTAGTTTTACACTAAGTATGGCTGCTTGCACACTATCAAGCCGAGAATTTACCCCAATATATTTATAATGATACCTGTCCTCCATTCCATGATTTACCATTTTTCTCATCTTTTCTGCTAAGATATCATCATCCGTAAAAATAGCCCCTCCATCACCATAACAACCCAAGTTTTTAGATGGGAAAAAAGAAGTGGTGCCGATAGCACCAATTGTTCCCGCTTTTTTTCTTTTTCCATCTTCAAAAATATAATTGGCCCCTATTGCTTGAGCAGTGTCTTCAATTATATGCAAATTATTTTCTTTTGTGATTTTTAGAATCGCCTCCATATTAGCGCATTGCCCGAACAAATGTACGGGAATAATAGCTTTAGTATTTGAAGTTATTGCTCTTTTTATATCGTCAATATCAATCGTGAAATTTTCCTTGTCCACATCCACAAAAATAGCTTTAAGCCCCAATAATTTTACTACCTCAGCAGTAGCTACAAAAGTAAAATCAGGACAAATGATTTCGTCTCCCTTTTCTAGATTCAGAGCCATTAAAGCAATCTGTAAAGCATCCGTTCCATTGCCGCAAGGAATAACATGTTTTACACCCAAATATGCCTCTAACTCCTTCTGAAAAACATGTACTTTTGGTCCATTGATAAAAGCAGAAGTTTGTACTACTTCTTCAATTGCATTATCCACTTCTTTTTGTATTTTTTTGTGCTGACCTTCAAGGTCAACCATTTGTATTTTCATCATCTAAAAATTATAAACGGCAAATATAGGCAATTATTACCGCCTGTAAGCGTTTGTGAAAAACGAAAAAGCGTACTTTTGAGGCAAATAAAAATCAATGAGAAAAGTATTTTTAATGCTATTTTGTTTTTCTGCAATGCAAGTGATTTCGCAAGAGCAGCAGAATACACTTACGGCAATATTGTTTGACTATACCCACCAATTTCCTTATGCTGATTTGGCAATAGATTTTGGAGATAATTCTTCTATTGGCATAAGTGTAATCAGGAAAAGGGCTGACAATTTGCTTTTTGGTATAGATGGATCGTATATTTTTGGTTCAAAAATAAAAGAAGAGAATTTGTTTGATGAGATAGCAACCGAGAATGGAGAAATAATAAATAAAGATGGTTTGTTTGCCAATGTACTAACTTTTGAGAGAGGATTTTCTACTTTCTTGCTGGGGGGAAAAGCTTTTACTTTTTCTGAAAATAACGAAAGTGGGATTTATTTAATGGGCGGTATTGGTTATATGCAGCACAAAATCAGGATTCAAACACAAGAAGATTTTATACCGCATTTAAGTGAAGAGTATAAAAAAGGTTACGATAGATTAACTGGAGGAATAAGCATGAAAATAAATGCTAATTATATGTATTTCAGTAAGAAAAATAACATCAAGTTTTTTGCTGGTTGGGAGTTAATTAAAGGATGGACGAAAAACTTAAGGGCTTACAATTTTGATGAGATGGAATATACTTCAAAGGACTATAGAAACGATATATTAGTGGGTATAAAAGCAGGAGTTATCATCCCAATTTTTAAAAGAACTACAGCAGAATTTCATTACCACTAATGCAATTTTTGTATAATATAAGTATCCTGTTTTATGTTTTAGGAATACGAATTGCTTCACTTTTAAATTCCAAAGCTAAATTATGGATAAAGGGCAGAAACAACATTTTTCAAAAGCTAAAAACCGCAACTGAGAATCAAAACAATATTGTTTGGTTTCACTGCGCATCTTTAGGAGAATTTGAACAAGGCCGTCCTATTATGGAGGGCTACAAACATAAGTATCCAACGCACAAAATACTACTGACTTTCTTTTCCCCTTCTGGTTTTGAAATTCAGAAAAATTATAATGGGGCGGATTGGGTATTTTATCTGCCAGCCGACACCCCATCAAATGCAAAACGATTTATAGAAATTGTAAAACCAATAAAAGCCATTTTTGTAAAATATGAGTTTTGGCTGAATTATATGCAGCAGTTAAAAAAACAGGAGATCCCTTTTTATAGTGTGTCTGCTATTTTTAGAAAAGGGCAAGTTTTTTTCAAATATAAATGGTTTGCAAAGCAACTTAAAAATGTCACACACTTTTTTGTGCAGGACAAAACTTCATCTGAATTGCTAATATCCATTGATTACAACAACACTACTATTAGTGGAGATAGCCGTTTTGATAGTGTGCTAGCCAATACAAAAAACTCAGTGAGAATTCCTTTAATTGAGATGTTTAGTAAAAGTAAACCAACTATTATTTGTGGTAGCACTTGGCCTAAGGATGAAATCCTTCTAGTACAATATATTAAGGATAACCCTGAAAACAATTACATTATTGCTCCGCATGAATTGCACCATATTTCTGATTTACAAAGGAAGACTGATGCACTGCTTTATTCAAAGGCAAATGAAAAGAATATCTTGATGGCTAATGTACTTATTATTGATAGCATTGGTATCCTTTCAAATATCTATCAGTATGCTAATATTGCATATATAGGTGGTGGTTTTGGATTTGGAATACACAATATTTTAGAAGCAGTTGCTTTTGGATTACCTGTAATTTTTGGTCCTAACTACCAAAAATTTAATGAGGCAAAAGAATTGATAAATCAGAAAGGAGCTATTTCAATTAGTAATTATCAAGAGTTATCTGCAGCTATTGATTTTTTCAATTCGTTTGATAAGTCGATTGCAATCAATTATATCAAAGAAAATAGTGGGGCTACAACAAGAATATTAAATTCTATCATTGCATGAAAACATTAAAATTTCTTATTATATTATTATGGATATTATTTTCAAAAAGTTATGATGCATATTGTACTTATCTACATACCCCTGACTTATCAAAGGAAGCAAATCCTTTGGTTTCAGTTTTAGGTCTTAATTGGTTCTGGCTCTTAATAGTGATTGGATCATTAACTATATATACATGTTATACCTTATCTTTAATTTCATTTAAACCAATCAAACTTTATCCTTTAGAAAAAGAATATTCATTTAGTAATTTTATTGGGTACATGTATCTTGGCAAGAAAAGTAGTTGGCTTGGAATATTTTACCGTTTTCCTAAAGACATTAAAAGATTTCATTATTTTTTTGGCAACTTATTTGTAAGGTATTTAGTCTTTGCTGGAATTATTTCTACTGTAATGTGGATTTTAATAAATAATTCTGAATTTTATAAAGACATTCATAATGCATTTGTTATTTATAGCATTCTAATCTCTGGTGCATTTATTATAATGTATCAGTATTATAAAACCAACTATAAAAAATATCAATCGCAATCAATTTTATAGCAAATTCCAGTGGAGCTACTAAAACTATTCTATAAAAAATATAGTTTTATCTGCAATTGTAATAAGATGTTCCTAAAATAAATACTGAACTGTTCGTTCCATCATAATAAATAGTTCCATTAGACCACCAACTTTCATCCAAATTTTCTCTTTCAGTTAATGAACTTGTAGGGCCAGTAGTAAATGAATTATTACAATATTGATGTTCTTTATTTAAATCCTCTAGATTAAAAAGGGCAAAATCATTCCAATCAAGATAAGCAAAAATAGTATCTATTGTATTACCATTTTCCAGTGTATAACCACCCACTTCACGGTATATATTTTGAACAATACTATCCAATTCCGTAGTAGTAAATTCTGTATCAAATATTCTAATACAATCCTTACATTTCTTACAAGAAATAAAGAATAATGAAACGCTAATTAGAATCAAAAATATATTTTTCATAATTGAATACCTTTTTTTTTGATAAAGATACCTATTTTTATAATCATAAATAATAGTGGTGAAACAAGAAAAATTTTAGAAAGGCCGTAAAACAAAAAAGCAGAAACTTTCGTTTCTGCTTTTTGTACCCGGGACGGGACTTGAACCCGTACGAGCATTACTGCTCATTGGATTTTAAGTCCAACGTGTCTACCAGTTCCACCACCCGGGCTGGTAGTAAAAAATCCCTCAAAAGAAGAGGGACTTTGAGCGAGTGATGGGATTCGGACCCACGACCCTCACCTTGGCAAGGTGATGCTCTACCCCTGAGCTACACTCGCAAATGGGTGGCAAATTTAATTAAATATTCGTTTTTGCAAAGCCCAAGAGAAGCTCTTTTATTTTTTACCAATAAGTTTTTTAATTTCACTAAGTTTCAATAGTGCCTCAACAGGAGTAAGGGTGTTGATATCAATGCCCATTATCTCCTCTTTTATTTGAATTAGTGTTGGGTCATCTAGTTGATAAAAGCTTAATTGTATGTCATCTTTTTTATTGATATTTTTTGCTTTTTCGCTTAAAGTTTCAGCAGAATGGGAACTTTCTAGTTGCTTCATAATGGTATTTGCTCTACTTACAATTTGATTTGGCATTCCAGCCATTTGCGCCACATGTATTCCAAAACTATGTGCACTGCCTCCTTTTTTTAGTTTCCTGAGGAAAATAATTTTATCATCTATCTCTTTTACTGAAACATTGTAATTTTTTATCCTTTCAAAAGAGTTTGTCATTTCGTTTAGTTCATGATAATGTGTGGCAAAAAGAGTTTTGGCTTTGCTTGGGTGCTCATGCAAAAATTCGGCAATTGCCCAGGCGATAGACACCCCGTCATAGGTGCTTGTTCCTCTGCCAATTTCGTCCAACAGAATCAAACTTCTTTCTGAAATATTATTCAAAATACTTGCAGTCTCATTCATCTCCACCATAAAAGTAGATTCGCCCATAGATATATTATCGGATGCCCCTACTCGAGTGAATATTTTATCAACTATACCTATTTGTGCTGCCTCAGCCGGAACAAAACAGCCAATTTGAGCCATCAGTACAATGAGTGCGGTCTGCCTTAAAAGTGCTGACTTTCCCGACATATTTGGGCCCGTTATCATAATTATTTGCTGATTATTTCTGTCCAATTGGGTATTGTTTGGAACATAACTTTCTCCAGCCTTAAGTTGTCTCTCAATGACCGGATGTCTTCCTCCTTTTATAAGTAATGATTTTGAGTTATCAATAATCGGCTTTTTGTAATTGTATTTTTTGGATATAAAAGCAAAACAGTAAAGACAATCTAATTTAGCAATAAGCCTAGCATTAAGTTGAATAGGAGCAATAAACTTAGTTAAACTTAGCACCAAATCCTGATAAAGCTTCTGCTCAAGTTCTTTTATTTTCTCTTCAGCAGTCAATATTTTACTTTCATATTCTTTCAATTCCTCTGTGATATACCTTTCCGCACTCACCAAAGTTTGTTTGCGAATCCAATCCTCTGGGACTTTGTCTTTGTGCATATTGCGAACTTCTAAATAATAGCCAAATACATTGTTGAAGGAAATTTTTAAGGAAGGAATTCCTGTCGCTTTACTTTCTCTTTCCAAAATTTGTTGTAATATCTCCTTTCCAGATGTTGCAATATCTCTAAGTTCATCTAATTCTGAATTAACCCCAACATTGATTACATTTCCTTTACTTAAAAGTGCTGGCGGATTAGGATGCAGCTGTTTTTCAAGCTTTTCTTTTATTTCAAGGCAAACATCAATCTGCTTTCCAATATTTTTTATGGTTTTTTCAGAAGAATTCTGGCAAGCATCTTTTATTGGAACTAATGCCTGTAAAGCAATTTTGAGTTGCATGCATTCTCTTGGCGAAATCCTAGCGGTTGCTACTTTTGAAATTGTCCTTTCCAAATCACCAATTTGCGATATTTGTTCTTTTATCAAAGAAGCAAACTCATTATTTTGCATTAAATATTCCACTACTTCTAATCTCTTATTTATTGACTTTTCATCTTTTAAGGGAAGTGCAACCCATCTTTGTAGAAGTCGTGAGCCCATAGCAGAAATTGTGTTATCAAGTACATCAACTAAGGTTTTCGCTCCTTCATTTGGGGAATAGAAAAGTTCTAAATTTCGAATGGTAAATTTATCCATCCACAAATGATGCTCTTTTTCAATTCTGCTAATACTGGCAATATGCCCGGTAAGATTATGCTCGGTTTCCTGCAAATAATGTAAAATGACTCCTGCCGCCACTTTGCCCTGTTTCATCTGCTCTATTCCGAATCCTTTTAGTGTTGGAGTGTCAAACTGTTTTAGCAATAACTCGGTAGAATAATCAGTTGTAAACACCCAATTATCAATAGCAAAAGTATTGTGTTTTTCTCCAAAATCGTGCACAAAATCTTTTCTGTTTTCCTTTTGAAACAGCACTTCTGCTGGGCTAAAACTTTGCAAAAGTTTATCGATATATTCCCTATTTCCTTCTGCAATTAAAAACTCTCCAGTGGATATGTCTAAAAATGAAATCCCCAAATTTTTTACTCCATATACTACAGATGCTAAAAAATTGTTTTTGCTATTTTCTAGCACTAAATCGTTATACGATACCCCTGGCGTTACCAGTTCAGTTACTCCTCTTTTTACAATTTTTTTCGTAAGTTTCGGATCCTCTAATTGCTCGCAAATGGCTACTCTTTGCCCTGCCCTTACTAGTTTTGGAAGGTAAGTATCCAAGGAATGATATGGGAAGCCTGCCAACTCAATTTTGGAGCCGCCATTGTTTCGGGCGGTAAGTACAATGCCCAATATTTTGGATGTTTTAATGGCATCCTCTCCAAAAGTTTCATAAAAATCGCCTATTCTAAAAAGCAAAAGCGCATCAGGGTGCTTGGCCTTAATGCGATTGTACTGCCCCATAAGAGGGGTTTCCTTTTTTTGCTTTTTAATTTTAGTAGTCAAAAATTATTTCTTTAATATTGTGCACAAATATAATAGATGCGAAAGTTAAAAAATAATGAATTAGCAAGAATAAGTGCAGAAGATTTCAAATCGGCAAAAAAGACACCTATTATTGTGGTGTTGGACAATGTAAGAAGTGCCATGAATGTGGGTTCGGTTTTTAGAACTGCTGATGCATTTCTGATTGAAAAAATATATTTGTGTGGCATTACTGCTACTCCTCCAAATAAAGAAATTATGAAAACTGCATTGGGGGCAAATGACTCTGTGGATTGGGAATACATAAAAGATACAAAAGATATTATCAGAAAATTAAAAGCCAATAACCATCAGATTGTTGGGGTGGAGCAAACTAAAAACGCTACTTTCTTAAACAACTTTGAACCGTTAAATAAAAAAGTAGTTCTTGTTTTTGGTCATGAAGTTTTTGGCGTTAGCCAGGAGGTAATTGATCTTTGTGATGAGTGTATTGAAATTCCGCAATTTGGGACAAAACATTCCTTAAATATCTCGGTAAGTGTAGGGGTTGTACTTTGGGAGGTGTGGCAAAAAATGAATTAAAAAATTAGTTTTTTCCTAAATTAATAGTAGTCCCTAAAGAATAGGACATAAACATATCGGCTTTATTGCTGAGCTTTGCATCCCATTTATCATTACCCCCTATTCGGCCAGTTACGGAAAAATCAAGAATAACATTTTTAGATACTTTATAGTTGGTGATAAATCCTAACACAAAAGTTTTTTCTAAAACATTTTCATGCCACTCATTGTGAAATTTTCCAGCGTCCTGAAAATCATTTTCCGACAACCACTGATAACTGTAACTATTTATAAATTGTTCTGTTTTTAATTCTTGCCTTAAAGTTCTAAACATATTTAAGCCAACCCCTGCCTTTGCCAAGAAATTCAACCTTCTATTTTTTGCAAATGCCTTTGATTGATAATTTTTAGAATTAACTTTCCTATCGAACAAAGAGGAAATATTTATAATAAAATTAATATCGAACTCCATAAATTCTGCATGGAATTGCTCCCTTCTCTTTGGTGCTGAACTTGTATGCCGCCACTAGTATGATAAGGATTATCGCAAATGGATTGATATTTTCCTCTGTATTTTGTGCGTTTGATTGTAATATAACAGCAGAAAATATCAGAATTAAAAAGGTAGTTTTCTTTATCATTTTAATTTATAAAATTCACGTAAATTTAGAGAAAATATTTCTTTTGGATTGTGTAGTTAAAATCTTTTCATAATTTCCTATATAAAAAAGTATTTTTGAGCGTTATCTGTTAGTGTATTTTATATATTTGCGACAAATTAATCAATAACAAAAAAACTAAAATTTAGCATGAATACAGCAGTTATCACCAAAGCAATCTCCATTTTGTTTTTTGGCGCTTTAATAAGCGGATGCGGACTAACAAAAATGACAAGTAAGTACGATACAGTAGTTTATACTGTAACGCCACCAATTTTGCAAGTGCATGGTGGTAAAGTAGCAATCAAAATTGACGGTAATATACCAGCAAAATATTTTCATAAAAAAGCAACAGTTGATTTTACTCCCGTACTGAAAAGCGAAAACTCAGAATCAACTTTTAAAACCATTACTTTGCAAGGAGAAGAGGCAAATGGAGGACAAACTACAATTTCCTATAATTCTGGTGGCGGTTTTACCTATGAGGATGAAATAAACTACACCAAGGATATGTTAGTGTCTGGATTAGAAATTAAAGCAGTAGCAAACTTAAAAGACAAATCAGAACCACTTGGGCCAGTAACTATTGCGCAAGGGGTTATTGCTACATCTGAGAGAGTGCAAAACACAGAAGAAATTGCAATAGCACATCATGGTTATGAAAAAGAAACCATACTTTCAGAAGTTGCTACTATTTATTTTTTAGTAAACCAAAGCAGAATAAGAACTTCCGAAAAAAGTGATGAGGATATGAATAGATTACAAGAGTTTGCAAAATTAGGATACAAAACACATAGTATAGAAATTAAATCCTACGCATCTCCTGAAGGGACGATAGATGCAAATGATGATGTTTCTCAAAGAAGAAATAAAAGCACATTAAGATACGCCAAGCAAATTTTGAAAAGATTAAAATTAGATGGTGTGAATGATGAATCTTTATACACCAATGTATCCTATGGAGAAGATTGGGATGGTTTCAATAGATTGATGAAGGCCTCTGATATGAAAGACAAAAGAAGAGTGTTAAACATTGTAAATTCTGTGCAAGACCCTGAAAAAAGAGAACAAGCAATTAGAGATATGGCCGAACTTTATGATGCTATAGATAAGAATATTTTGCCACAATTAAGGAAAGCACAAATAAGTATTTTATCTTATCAGCCGAAAAAAACGGATGAAGAAATAGCTGCTCTTTCCGCCTCTAGCCCTGACTCATTGGATATAAAAGAACTTCTTTTTTCTGCAACACTCACAAACGATAGAGCAACTAAAATGAAAATTTATAATGCTGCTGTTAGTTTGCATAACAATTGGAGAGCTTACAATAATATTGCAAGCATTTACATTGGGGAAAATGATTTGGATAAAGCAAGCACATGGTTAGATAAAGCATTTGAGATAAGTGGAAATCAGGCGGATGTGCTTACTAATTATGGTATAGTTGCAGCTCGAAAAGGTAATCTTAACAAAGCACAACAGTTTTTCAATCAAGCAAATGCTTCTGAGAAAAACCAAGCAATTTTGGATATCAGACAAGGAAAATACGCCAAAGCAGAAAGATTTTTTAAAAATGCAAACACGCATAATGCTACACTTGCTAAGGTGTTAAACGGAAACAATAGCAGCAATTGCACCGACAATACGGCTGCTTGTTATTATCTGAATGCCATTGTTGGTGCTCGCTCTGCTAATATGCAAATGCTAACTCAGAATTTATCGAAAGCCATTTCTGCTGATGCTTCTTACAAACAGGAAGCCGCAAAAGATTTGGAGTTTATAAATTACAGAGAAAATCTGGAATTTAATGCAATTATTAAATAAGTATAATTCCATATAAAATTTAAAAAGAACCTCATATATTTGGGGTTCTTTTTACTTTTAGTGCTGATATGAAAAATAATCTTCCGAACTTTATAATAATTGGGGCAATGAAAGCTGCCACCACATCCGCTTATACTTACCTTTTGCAACATCCTGATGTTTTTATGCCAAAGGTAAAAGAACCAATGTTTTTTAACAACTACAAACAAGAAAATGACTATTTTATAAAAGAGAGAAAAGGAGTAAAAAATAGAACCCTTCAAGAGTACAAATCTTTATTTGATAATGTAAAAAACGAAAAAGCAATTGGAGAAGCATCACCTGCTTATATTTACAATGAAAAAGCGGCAAAATTAATAAAAGAGGGAATTCCTAGTGTAAAAATAATCGCAATTTTAAGGCAGCCCGTTGATAGGGCTTATTCAAATTTTTTACATGCCAAAAGAGATAAAAGAGAACCGATTGATGATTTTGAAACTGCTTTTGAAAAGGAGGAGGAAAGGATAAAAAACAATTGGAGTCCTTTGTATTATTACAAAAGTAAGGGCTATTATTTTCATCTCTTAAGCAGATATTATGCGATTTTTAATAATGCGAATATTAAAGTTCTTTTGTTTGATGATTTTATAAAAAATCCAATTGCTTGCACACAAGAAATTTATAAATTTTTAGAAGTTAATCCCGCTTTTATACCTAACACCTCAAATATTGCAAATATATCGGGAGTTCCAACTAATAATATTATTGGAAAAACTGTAAGATTTTTAAGATATTATAGATTACTGCCTAAATTCCATATAAGTAAGATTTTACCAAAATGGGTAGTTCAAATTATGTTCAAATCAGCTTACAAAAAACCTAAGCCCATAAGTAGTGTATTGCGCAAAAAGCTGACCAACAAATACTACAAAGAAGATATTCTGGAATTGGAAAAACTAATAGGAAAAGACCTCTCACATTGGCTATAAATCGATTTGGTGTACTCCTAAACTATACGGTTGTTTTATTGTACTTATTATCTTTCGATAAGTTGCATTATCCTTTATAAAATCAGCATCTATTATATCAATAATCAGCACTGGAAAGTCCTTTTGTTTTTTGAAAAAATCAAAATATTTTTCTTGAATTTTTAATAGATACTCATCTGTTATATCCCTCTCATAACTCCTATCTCTTTTTTTGATATTTGCTTGTAAACTTTTTATATTGGTATGCAGATAGATGAGTAAATCGGGCTTAGGTAAAGAGGAAAGCATAATGTCGAAAAGGCGATAAAAAAGGATGAGCTCATCTGACGATAAATTATTTTGTGCAAATAGCCGTGATTTTATAAAGAAATAATCAGAAACAGTAAAAGTAGAAAATATCTCTTGCTCCTTTACCCCTTTTAGTTGCTTATAGCGTTCAGCCATAAAAAAAAGTTCTAATGGGAATGCGTATTTTTCTGGCTCTTTATAAAAATTGGGCAAGAAAGGATTATTTGTAAACTCTTCTAAAATTAATCGTGCATTACAATCTTCTGAAATTTTTTTGGCCAAAGTAGTTTTTCCAACTCCAATATTTCCTTCAATACAAATAAAATTATACTGCATAAGTTTCCACCTTTTCGGTATCCTTGCATTCTTTCAAAAGCTCATCTATGGTTTTATTGTATTTGGGATGAATAAAATTGGGCGCGATTTCATTTAGTGGAATCAACACAAACTTTCGATTGTGCAAATGTATATGTGGTATACAAATCCCTTCTTTTTCAATAATCAAATCATCAAAAAACAAGAGGTCTATATCAATTATTCGTTCTCCCCACTTTTCATTCCTTATCCTTCCTGTTTTATCTTCAATTTTTAAAACGCCATCCAACACTTCTTCAGCCGATAAGTCAGTTTTTATTTCTAAAGCTTGATTCAAGTAATTATTCTGGTTTTCGATTCCCCAAGGGGCGCTTTCATATATTTTGGATTTTTTTTGAATCTCCCCGATTTCTTCTGCAATAAAATCAATTGTATTTTTCAGATAAGCATCCCTATCTCCCATATTAGATCCTAATTGCAGATAAACTTTATTATTCATTAAAATATAAAAGTCCAAATATAAGAAATAGGAAAAGATTATATTGTTTTATTTATTACTTTTATCCATCAAAATTTTAACTCTTAGAAAACTTAAAAAATGAAATCATTCTTTAAAAATGTATTGTCCACCATAGTGGGTGTTGTGCTTTCGGTAGTAGTGGTGGTATTGTTATTTATCGGCATCATCAGTATTGCTATTTCTACCTTGGATAGCGATAAAGAAACCAAAGTAAAAGCAAACTCCATTTTGAAAATAACTTTGTCCAAGCCAATTGTGGAGCGTGCCTCTGACAATCCTTTTGAAAATTTATCCATCACCAATATGGATCCTGAAACAGAAATAGAATTCAAAAGCATTTTGGACAATATTGAAAAAGCAAAAACGGATGATAGAATAAAAGGAATTTATTTGAATGTACCATGGGTAAACGCTGGTCTTTCACAAACAGAAGAGATTAGAAATAAATTGTTGGATTTTAAAAAAAGTGGAAAATTCATTATCTCTTATGCAGAATATTATTCACAAATGGGCTATTACCTCAGTTCAGTGGCAGATGAGTTGTATCTAAATCCGGAAGGTATTTTTGAATTAAAAGGATTTTCAGCACAAATTATGTTCTATAAAGGACTCTTGGAAAAGTTGGATATAGAAGCCCAAGTAATTAGGCATGGAAAATTCAAAAGTGCCATTGAGCCATTTATTTTGGATAAAATGAGTAAGGAAAACCGAGAGCAGATCTCCTTATTACTAACCACTATCTCGGATAATATTCTAGATTCTATTGCCAGCCAAAGAGGATTAACCCTTAGTAGAGTAGAAGAATTAGCCGATAATTTAGAACTCAATACAGCCCAAAAATGCTTTGAGCATCATTTTGTAGATGCGCTAATTTATCAGGATGAGTTGGAAGAAAAGTTAAAAAGCAAACTTGGAGAAGAAGCAAAATTGCAGCTGATTTCGCTTACCAAATACAATAATGCTAAAGTAGAAAAGCAAGGCAAAATCAGCCGCGATAAAATTGCTATTATTTATGCAACAGGAGAAATAAACTCTGGAAAAGGAGATTTAAAAAGTATTGGCTCAGTTACTACCGCAAAAGCAATTAAAGAGGCTAGAGAAGATGAAAGAATAAAAGCAATTGTTTTAAGAGTAAATTCACCAGGTGGAAGTGCCCTTGCCTCAGATGTAATTTGGAGAGAAACCATCTTAGCCAAAGCGGAGAAACCACTTGTTATTTCCATGGGTGATCTAGCTGCAAGTGGTGGCTATTACATTGCTTGTGCTGCCGACACAATAGTAGCAAACCCTACCACTATTACAGGTTCTATTGGTGTGTTCGGGCTTATTCCTAATTTGCAACATTTTTACAAAAACAAATTAGGGATTACCATTGATACCGTAAATACGCACAAACATGCAGATATGGGAGTAAACAGAGCACTGACCGCTTTTGAAAAAGAAAAAATTCATGAAATCATAGAGGATATTTACGATACTTTTATAGAGCATGTGGCGGAAGGAAGAAATATGAGCACAGCTGCTGTTGATGACATTGCACAAGGGAGAGTGTGGACTGGTTATGATGCAAAACGCTTAGGACTTGTTGATGTTTTGGGTGGCTTGGAAACGGCCATTGACATTGCGGCACATTTGGCAAAATTGGATGATTACCGTATTGTTTCCTTACCAAAAAAAGAAGCCCCTCTTGAAATATTTATTAAAGAAATAACTGGTGGAGAAACAAATTATATCGCAAAATTTTTGGGCGTGAATAGTAAATATATCAAGCCAATTGAAAGTTTATTAAAAGGCGAGAAGATTCAAACAAGAATGCCTTTTATTTTGGAGATTAATTAAAATAATTTTCCCTGTTTCGCTATATCAGAGAAAGAAAAAGTAGAAATAAACCCTTCATGTGCTCTTATGTTAAAAACCCTATCGCCATCCAATAAAAGGTATTGCCCTTTTATGCCTTTCAACTCGCCTTCAATAATTGGAGTTCGTTCTAATTTGGTGCTATTTATTTTTTTAGGATATTCCATTACAGGATAATTAATCTCAGTTACTGTATTATCTAGCAAAATATATTGTTTTAACTCCTCAGGAACATAAGTTGAAAGGTTCTCTTTCATTTTTACTAAATCAACAGGCTTTGGTTTTCCAGAGAGCATTTTTCGCCAATTGGTAACATCATCCACATACTTTTTTAGTTCAACTTCAATATCGCCCGAAAATCTTCTGTTTGGTACTTCTGCTAGTAATATAGCCTGACTTGCCCCTTGATCCATCCACCTAATCACCCCCTGCGTTCCTCTTGTAATCCCCACTTTTATCCCAGACGAATTTGCTAAATAAACATAATGGGGCGCCAATTGAAAAGTTTTTTCCCATTCCAAATCTCTTTCTTCAATTCCTAAATGTGCAGTACAAAGTTCTGGCTTGAAAATAGATTGTGATGCTAAAGGCGATTCATAAAAACAATCATAACAAAATCCGGAACGATAAAATTTCTTCATTTTCTTACCGCAACTACAAATCACCTGCCCACTCCACTCTATTTTTATTTGCTTGCCAATCAGTTCATTCATCAAGATATTTTCTCCATGAATATCTAATTTGTATTGTACTACATCCTGCAAATTTGTGTCCATTTTTTTTAGCGTATCTTTCATCATAATTTTTTGTAATTTTATGGCAATAAAAATATTAAAACCTAATGAGAATACCATTTAAAAACTCTTTTCTTTCTTGGATGATGAAAAAACGTATTCATCAGATTGAATTATTTTTAAAATATCCTTTTCAGGTGCAAGATGAGCTTTTGCTAAACCTTATTGACAGAGCAAAAAATACGGAATTTGGCAAAAAACACAGCTTCTCCTCTATTAAATCCTATGAGGAATTTAATAAAAATGTAGCAGTAAAAACCTATGAGGAATTTTATCCTTACATAAAAAAACTAAGAAACGGTGGGGAAAATATTCTCTGGCCAGAGAAAATAAAATGGTTTGCAAAATCGGCAGGAACAACCAATGCAAAAAGCAAATACATCCCTATTACACAGCAAGCATTAGAGGAGTGCCACTACAAAGCGGGAAAAGATATGCTTTCAATTTATTGCAATAACAATCCGGAAACTACTTTTTTTGATGGAATGGGATTAATGCTTGGCGGCTCACAGTATCAAAACCCTGAGAAAGAATACATGGATGGCGATTTGTCTGCAATCCTAATTGATAATTTCCCTTTTTGGGTAAATATGCACCGGACGCCAGATTTAGCAACGGCTCTACTTCCTAAATGGGAAGAAAAATTGGAAAAAATTGTACAGCAAGCAGTAAATGAAGATGTAAGCAGCTTAACAGGTGCGCCATCATGGATGCTAATACTACTAAACAAAATTTTGGAAAAAACTGGAGCTGATAATATTTTGGAAGTGTGGCCAAATCTTGAACTTTATATGCATGGTGGAATGAACTTTTCCCCTTACAAAGAGCAATTCAAAAAAATTATTCCATCTCCTAAAATGAATTACATGGAATGCTATACTGCATCAGAAGGATATTTTGGAATTCAGGATCAAGCAAACACAAATGAACTATTATTAATGTTAGATTACGGTATTTTCTATGAGTTTATTGCCATGGAAGATTTTAAAAAAGGAAGTAGAAAAACGATAAGATTAGATCAGGTAAAACTAAATACAACTTACGCTTTGGTGATAACAACAAATGCTGGGCTTTGGCGTTACTTAATTGGCGATACTATTTGTTTTACAAATCTTTCGCCATTCAGAATAAAAATTATTGGTAGAACAAAAAGTTTCATCAATGCTTTTGGAGAGGAGTTGGTAGTTGAAAATGCTGAAAATGCTTTAAGACATGCTTGTAGAAAAACCAAAACCACAATTAAAGAATTTACTGTTGCTCCACTTTATATAAATCAAAATAAATCAGGAGCGCATCAATGGCTGATTGAGTTTGAAAAAAAGCCAAAAGATTTGGATATATTCACCAAAGAGATAGATGATTTTTTGCAAACTATTAATTCCGATTATCAGGCAAAACGAACAAATGACTTAATATTAAAAATGCCAAAAATTGAAATGTTAAAAAGTGGTACTTTTTATAATTGGTTAGGCGATAAAGGAAAATTAGGTGGGCAAAATAAAGTGCCAAGACTTTCAAATAATCGAGAAATTGTAGAGGAAATATTAAAAATGAACTAGCGGAATATTTCGCATTTGTAAAAAAACTTATTAACGATTATCAAAATACCCTAATTCTACATTCCTATATTTCTCTTCTTTTTCTATTTTAGTCAAAATTTTAAAAATATGCATGTAGCAATTGCCGGAAATATTGGCTCAGGAAAAACAACCCTTACTACAAAGCTTTCTAAACACTATAAATGGGAAGCCCATTATGAAGATGTAGAAAACAATCCTTATTTAAATGATTTTTACAAAGAAATGCAAAGGTGGTCATTCAATTTGCAGGTTTATTTCTTGAATAGTCGCTTTCGGCAAGTGTTGAGTATAAAAGCAAGCGGAAAAGATTTTATTCAGGATAGAACCATCTATGAGGACGCCTTTATTTTTGCACCAAATCTGCATGCAATGGGGCTGATGAGCACACGAGATTTTGATAATTACCAACAACTATTTAATTTGATGGACTCCTTTATTCAAGGTCCGGATTTACTTATTTATTTAAGAGCTTCTACTTCTACTTTGGTAAGCCAGATTCAAAAAAGAGGAAGAGATTACGAAAACTCCATTCGCTTGGATTACCTAACTCGACTTAACGAACGCTATGAAGCATGGATATCAGAATATACCAAAGGGAAACTACTTATAGTAGATGTAGATGATATTAATTTTTCTGAAAGTGAAGAAGATTTAGGAGAGGTCATTAATAAGATTGATGCTGAAATTCATGGACTTTTCAAGACAGCTTAAAAAAACTACTTATTAAAAAATAAACATAAAAAAAGAGGGTTTAAGCCCTCTTTTTTTATTAGTTAATTGTAAATTAATCTAACAGTATCCCGATAGCAACACCTTTAATTCCTTCAAAGTGCTCTGGCTTTGCAAACCTAAGCTCCCCAACTAACTTTTGGGTTTTCTGATCATAATTAAACGCTAATTGAGTTGAACCCTGTTCAAACATTAAGGATTTTGTTTTCATTTTACCATTTACAACATATTGAAAATCTCCTCCGTTCGTTTTCTGAACTTCCTCTCCAAAAAATTCTAAGATTGGATTCTCTTTAGAGTTCAAATAATTCTCAGTAGTTAAAATTCCACCTAGTTCTTTACTTTTAATAGCAGCAGTATTTATCACAAGTGTAAGTCTTGAACCATTAAATTCAACCTGATAGTTATGACATTCAAATTGAAGCTTAGTACCATCAAAATTCTCTTGTAGTGCCATCATACTTTCTTCCATTCTATCAATGTCTGTTATTTCATAATCATAATTATCAGTCGCTCCAACATTGGATATAGATGGTGCAATAACCAATGCCACAACCGACATTAATTTTAATAAAATATTCAATGACGGACCAGAAGTATCTTTAAAAGGATCGCCAACTGTATCACCAACCACAGCAGCTTTATGAGCTTCTGTTCCTTTTCTACCTTGCTCTTCAATCATTTTTTTAGCGTTATCCCAAGCACCACCAGCATTGGATTGAAAAATAGCCATCAATACTCCTGATGCAGTTACACCAGCTAATAAGCCTCCTAACATCTCAGGACCACCAATACCAATCCATTTTCCTCCAAAACCAACTAAAACAGGAACAGCAATTGCTAAAATTCCTGGAGCAACCATTTCCTTAATAGATGCTTTGGTTGAAATATCAACACATTTATCGTATTCTGCAACACCATCAGCAGCATCAAAAATTGCTCTGTCTTCTGGGGTTGCTTTACTCATATCTGAATCGTATTTACGCATTACTTTTAGTGCGGCTTTTAATTCAGGTATCTCTCTGAATTGTCTTCTTACTTCTTCAATCATAGCCATAGCCGCACGCCCAACAGCATTAATTGATAGGGCTGAAAATACAAATGGTAGCATTGCTCCGATTAATAATCCTGCCATAATATCAGGGCGAGAAACATCAATGGAAGTAACATTAGCTACTTTCATAAATGCAGCAAACAGGGCCAAAGCAGTAAGAGCTGCAGATGCAATTGCAAATCCTTTACCAATAGCAGCAGTAGTATTTCCTACAGCATCTAATTTATCTGTTCTTTCTCTAACCTCAGCAGGTAATTCAGCCATTTCAGCAATACCACCAGCATTATCAGAAATGGGTCCGTAAGCATCAACCGCTAATTGAATACCTGTATTTGCAAGCATACCAACTGCAGCAATTGCAATTCCATACATGCCAGCAAAGTGATGTGATATCATAATTGCAGCAGCAATTAACAAGATTGGTATTGCAGTAGACATCATCCCAACACCTAAACCAGCAATAATTGTAGTTGCAGCACCAGTTTCTGATTGTTTAACAATGGAATTAACTGGCTTTTTTCCTGTACCTGTATAGTATTCGGTTACTTTACCTACTGCTAATCCTGTAACTAAACCAGTAATAGTTGCTAAAAATACACCAAAAGCACCCATTGGTAAGCCTTCAACTGATTCTGGCAGCATTCCATTAATAATAAACCAAGAAGCAACAATCATTAATCCTGCTGAACCGAATTCACCAATATTTAAGGCCATATGAGGAGATCCGCCATCTTTTACTTTCACAAAGAAAGTACCGATTATTGACATAACAATACCAACTGCTGCTAATACTAATGGCAAATACACTGCTCCTAATCCAACGAAATCTGGAGTAAAAATATATGAACCTAATACCATAGTAGCAATAATAGAACCTACATACGACTCAAAAAGGTCAGCTCCCATTCCGGCAACATCTCCTACATTGTCTCCTACATTATCTGCAATTGTTGCTGGATTCAAAGGATGATCTTCAGGAATACCTGCCTCAAGCTTACCTACTAAATCAGCACCTACATCAGCAGCTTTGGTATAGATACCACCACCAACACGGGCGAAAAGTGCAATGGAAGATGCTCCTAATGAGAACCCTGAAAGCACATTAAGCACCATAGTTGTTGATTCGTACATTCCTTGGTATAATGATAATAAAAGACTTAATCCTAAAACTCCTAAGCCTACAACCCCAAGCCCCATAACAGCACCACCAGAAAAAGCAACTTCTAATGCTTTTCCTAATGAAGTACGAGCAGCTTGAGTAGTTCTTACATTTGCTTTAGTTGCAACTTTCATACCAATAAATCCAGCCAGTGCAGAACAAATTGCACCAACTACAAATGAGAAAGCTACCATTCCACTTGAATTTGATTCTGCAGATCCTTTAAAGAATAAAAGCACTGCAACTGCCACAACAAATATTGCCAAAACTTTGTATTCAGCTTTCAAGAACGACATTGCTCCATCAGCAATATTCTTTGCTATCCTTTTCATTTTGTCATTTCCCTCATCTTGCTTGGTTACCCAAGCATTTTTCCAAAATACAAACCCAAGTGCAAGTATTCCAAAAAGAGGTAAACATTTGATAATCATTTCCATTTTTTCTAGATTTAATTAATATTTTTTATCTGTATTTTTCGGCTGCAAAAGTAATATTATAATTGAAAAAGAGAAATAAATAACCACTTTCTCTTACTCTCTCTAAAAAATAAAAACACCCTTCTTATTATTCTCCTTATTTTCATTAAATTTGCACACCTTAACTAAATTTATAAAAGAAAGTATGAAAATAGCAGTATGTATTAGTAGTGTGCCGGACACCACTTCAAAAATAAATTTTACGGAAAATAATAGCAAATTTGATAGTAGTGGCATACAATTTGTTATCAATCCTTATGATGAGTTTGGGCTAACAAAAGCCATGATGCTAAAAGAAAAAACAGGTGGACATGTGACGGTAGTTACCGTTGGTGATGTCTCGGTAGAGACGGTAATGAGAAAAGCACTTGCTATTGGTGCTGATTTCGCTATAAGGATAAATGCAATACCAGTAGATAGTTATTCTACTGCCAATGCTATCGCAACTTATCTAAAAGAAAATCCAGTTGATTTAATAATTGCAGGCAGGGAATCCATTGATTATAATGGAGGAACAGTTCCTGGAATGATAGCTGAAATATTGAATCTCCCTTTTGTAAACGCGTGTAATGGACTAGAAATGGATGGCAATACCGCAAATTTGAGCCGGGAAATTGATGGGGGAAAAGAAAATTTGTCGGTAAATCTGCCCCTGGTTATTGGTGGTCAAAAAGGATTGGTAGAAGAGAGTGATTTAAGAATCCCGAATATGAGAGGGATTATGCAAGCCAGAAGCAAACCTTTAACTGTTGTTGAGCCATCATCAGAGATAAATTTAATATCATCAGAAGGTTTTGAAAAACCGGCAGAAAAAAGTGCTTGTAAATTAGTAGATGCCGGAAATGTTGGAGAATTAGTTGATTTATTACATAATGAAGCAAAAGTTATATAATTAAA
>CATMIT010000005.1 GCA_950069165.1 uncultured Flavobacteriales bacterium | reverse complement strand
GATCAACTAACCAAAAATATTCCCAGCTTTTTCTTTCTGAAAACGGAATTTTATCTCCCTCCTCACTTAAGAAAGGAATGCCTGTCTCTTTTAAATGTTGTTCAATTACTTCATTGCAATTTTTATCTGCAAGGGTTAGCGGTGATTTATCCTCCTTATGTTCTACTGCAAAATCGGAAGCATATACCTTCATAATAGCATCCCCTCCTTCAATAGAGGCGTTTATTGCTTTTAATAATAGCTCCTTAAAATTCATTCTTCATTTTTAATTTTGTTAAACCTCTGTTGGATGCCAAATGGTTTTTATTTCCTGACACTTTTCTATAAAATAAGGAGATTGACTATTTCCCTGTCCCCAGTTTTTTCTTCTGTATATATTTACTCTTTTCAAATTTTCAGTAGCCATTTCTTCTACTGTTTTTATTTCTTTCAAATTATCTCCGCAATAAATGATTGCGTTTACGTCCTTATGTGATGCAAAATGAGGAAGCAATTCCTCTCTATCACCAGTTAGAATATTAACTACTCCTGCAGGAACATCTGAGGTATTCAACACCTCTGCCATGGAAATAGCAACAAGCGGATTAGTGACAGAAGCGAGAATTACACAAGTATTTCCACCAACAATTGTTGGTGCAAGTAAAGAAATCATTCCTAATAAAGGATTTTCGTTTGGCGCAATAATAGACACAACTCCTGTTGCTTCTAGGGTTGAAAAATTGAAATGATTGGATGCAACCGGATTTACAGCACTAAATATTTGCTGAAATTTATCGCTCCATCCTGCATAATAAATTAAGCGGTCAATACTTAATGCTACTTCTTTTGCAGCAGCAGCTTTCGTACTTCCTGTGCTTATCAATTGCTCGGTGAACTGTGTTTTGCTGCCTTCCAACATTTCGGCAATTCTATACAGAATTTGCCCCTTATTTAATGCTGTTGCATTTGCCCAGTTTCCTTGTGCTTTTCGTGCTGAAACCACTGCATTTCTGAAATCTTTTCTGGAAGAAAGACACATATTTGCTAATAATTTACCCTTTGCATTTTTAAGATGAAAATATCTTCCGGATTCCGTTCTTGGAAATTTTCCGCCAATAAAAATTTTATACGTTTTTAAAACATCTATTCTGTTCATGATTCAAATTTTAAATAGGGTTTTAATCCGTGTAATCCGCCTTCTCTTCCCATGCCACTTTCTTTGTATCCTCCAAAAGGAGAGGCGGGATCAAACTTATTGAAGGTATTAGCCCATATTACCCCTGCCTTTAATTTTTTGCTGAGTTTAAAAATTTTGGAGCCTTTCTCAGTCCAAACTCCTGCCGATAAACCAAAAGGTGTATTATTGGCTTTTTCAATTACCTCATCTATTGTTCTAAATGTTTGGATAGTAAGAACAGGTCCAAAAATTTCTTCTTGAACAATAGTATGAGATTGAGAAACATTTAAAAAAAGTGTTGGAGGACACCAATTCCCTTTTTTAGGTAATTGGCATTTTGGTTGATAAATATCCGCTCCTTCCTTTTTTCAATGGCTATGTATTTCTCAATTGTTTTTAATTGCTCTATTGAATTTATTGCGCCAATATCTGTGTTTTTATCTAGCGGATCTCCGATAATCAAAGTTGAAATTCTATCTTTTAATTTTTCAATTACAACATCTGCAACAGATGATTGAACAAATAGACGTGAACCGGCACAGCACACATGCCCTTGATTGAAAAATATAGCATTAACAATACCTTCTACTGCTTGATCAATGGCAGCATCTTCAAATATGATATTTGCTCCCTTTCCTCCCAACTCTAAAGTAGTTTTCTTGTTTATTCCTGCCAAACTTTTTTCAATCAACTTGCCTACTACTGTGGAGCCTGTAAAGGCAATTTTATCCACATCCGGATGGTTGACAATAGCAGCCCCCGTTTCTCCTGCTCCGGTAATGATATTCACGACTCCCTTTGGTAAACCACTATCTTGAATGAGTTCTGCTAATTTCAGAGCCGTTAAAGAAGTTGTCTCGGCTGGTTTCAGCACCACTGTATTACCTGTTGCCAATGCTGGCGCTATCTTCCAAGCAGCCATCAGAAGAGGAAAATTCCAAGGTATTATTTGCCCTGCTACCCCCAATGGTTTTGGATTTTTATTTGGAAAAGCATACTCCAATTTATCAGCCCAGCCCGCATAATAAAAAAAGTGATTAGCCGCTAATGGAATGTCAATATCTCTTGATTCACGGATAGGTTTCCCGCCATCCAAACTTTCAATCACAGCAAATTCTCTTGCTCTTTCTTGCATCATTCTAGCAATGCGGAAAATATATTTTCCTCTTTCTTGTGGATCTAATTTTGACCAACTTTTGAATGCTTTTCGGGCGGCTTTTACTGCTCTATCCACATCCTTCTCGTCTGCCTCCGCTACCTTTGCAATTTGCTCCCCATTTGCAGGATTTATAGTGTCAAAATATTTGTTAGAAAGTGGTTTTACAAACTCTCCACCAATGAATAAATCATATTTCTTTTTCAACTGAATATGTGCTGTGCTTTCGGGAGCAGAAGAATAATTCCAACTTTTATTTATATCTACTTTGCTCATTTTAATCTTTTGAAAAGTAATCTAAGGATTGGTAAATTCCTGTTTCTTGTTTTTTGAGTTGCATCAAAATATCATTCGCCAAAGAACTTGCGCCAAATCGAAACAAATCTTTATTCATCCACTCATCTCCCAAAGTTTCTTTGAGCATGACTAAATACTGCAAAGATTTTTTAGCAGTAGAAATTCCTCCGGCAGGTTTCATGCCAATTTTTATTCCCGTTTCTTTATAAAAATCCTTAATTGCATTTAACATTACAAACACAACCGGCATTGTTGCCGCAGGACTTATTTTTCCTGTGGAAGTTTTGATAAAATCCGCCCCTGCATGGATGGCAATATCAGATGCTTTTCTGACATTATCCAAAGTATCTAATTCACCTGTTTCCAGAATTACTTTCAAATGCGCCTTACCACAAGCCTGTTTCACTGCTGCAATTTCATCAAACACAAAATTGTATTCTCCCTCCAAAAATTTTCCTCTTGAAATTACCATATCCACCTCATCTGCTCCTTCTGCTACTGCATATTTTGTATCGTTCAATTTTACTTCTAAGGTAGATTGTCCGCTTGGAAATGCAGTGGCAACAGAAGCCACTTTAATTTCGCTTCCTATTAATTCTTTTTTGGCAACCCCCACCAAAGTTGGATACACACAAACAGCAGCAACATTGGGCAGCCCCTGAATAGAATCATCTAAATGCCTTGCTTTATAACACAATTGCTTCACTTTTTCAGGAGTGTCTCTCCCTTCCAAAGTAGTCAAATCAATCATGCTTAGCGCTAAGTGCAATCCATGTATTTTAGCAGAAGTTTTTATACTCCTTACGCAAAATCGATTGGTTCGCTCCTGCACGCCAACTTTATCAATCTTTGGTGTTTTGCTTAAATCTGGTAATGTCATAATAGAATCCAAAAATACAAAATTAAATTCGCATAAAAGGATAATAATCAGAGCACAAAAAAGGGGAGTAACTCTCCCCTTTTTTTTATTTAACAGATTGTTTTTATTACATTTCTACTTCTGTTTCCAATAAGTATTTTTCCACATCTGCTTGAATAGACTCATCTACCAATGTTTTCCAATCATTATTTCCTTCTTTAATTGAATTTCTGATTCCAGTTGCTGAAATCCAGCCAATATTTTCAGGAGGAGTGAATTCGTTAATTTCATAACCAACACCTCTACCAAAATTCACACTCTCCATATCTGGAATGATAATAACCTGAACTTCATGGTTGTGAGCTGCATGATATTTTTCAATCATTTCCACTGTTTGCTCAGTTGTAAAAGGGTTTTTTTCATCAGGTGCAATGTCTCTTACCATAATAAGAGCCGGAATTCCTTCATTAATTTTTTGCATTATTAAAGAAATATGACCTTGATGATAAGGTTGAAACCTTCCAACAAAGATAGCGTATTTCTTACTTTCGTTGGTGGTCGGGTTTCCTCCATGATTTTTTACATCCCATTTTGCTACTTCCATGTCTTGATTTTTTTATTTAATTATACTAATGTTTTACTAATAATTCCTTCTTTGACTAAATATTCAATTACAATTTGAGCGCAAGCTTCAATATCACACTTATCGGTTTCCACTACTAATTCAGGATTTATTGGCTCTTCATATGGAGCATCAATTCCAGTGAACCCTTTTATTTCGCCAGCTCTTGCTTTTTTATAAAGCCCTTTTGGGTCTCTTTCTTCACAAACCGAAAGATCGGCACTAACAAAAACTTCTATGAAATCCTCATTGCCAATTATCTCTCTTGCATTGTCTCTGTCATCTCTGTAAGGCGAGATAAAAGCAGTTAATATAATGGAACCAGAATCAGCAAATAAATTTGCTACTTCTGTAATTCTTCTGATATTTTCTGTTCTGTCTTTATGGGAAAAACCTAAGTCTTTAGTCAGACCCATTCTTACATTATCACCATCCAAAATATAGGTTTGTAATCCCATATCATGCAAAACTTTTTCAGTTGCATTTGCTACTGTCGATTTGCCTGAGCCAGAAAGCCCTGTAAACCAAATCACTCTTGATTTGTGTTGGTTTCTTTTTTCTTTTTCTTCCCTAGGAACTCTATGCTCGTGAAAGTGTAAATTTTCTGTTGTCATTTTCTTTGTTTTTTTAAGGCGCAAATTTACATCTTTTTTCGCTTTTTGAAGATGAAATTATGAAAAACTGTATTACTAATTAAATCTGAGGGAATTTCGCAATAAAACGTCTTAATTGTTTGGAGAATTATATAGGATTTGTAACAATGAGATTCTTAATGACCTTTAGCTTTTTTTATCTAAAATCTTGGGTTTACAACATTATTTTTCATTGAACCAAAAGTATAACTTATTCCAAAATACATATAATAAAAATAGTTTGACTCCAATTCCTTTTGTCTTAAAATAATTTCCTCATAAGTTACGCCACTTAAAGGTATGTGTATTTGAGCTCTATCAAAATTAAAAGATGCAGAGTAATTTAAAGACAGTCCTTTTGTAATTTTCCAATCAGCCCTTGATGAGATTCTAACATTATATTTTCTTAAATCATCTTTATCCAGAATTTGATTCCCACGTATTGAAAAATTAAAACTCCCCCAAGTTTGCTCGTTATTATAAGTAAATTCAAAAAGATGAGAAGCAAAATTCTCAGATGTTTTAAGGTAAACGGTAGTGTCCGTATAATCATTATGATTAGCAGAAACGCCATAAAGTAAACTAAGCCTATGCTCTGAAGATTCTGAATAAGGAAATAAATTATATTCTACACATGGAGAAAACTTATAACTCCCATCATAATTCATAAATGTAGCTTGAGAATAATTTGCTTTAGCTCCTATAGAAAAATGCTCCCCTTTGCTTTTTACATAAGTCATATTTGCATATTTACTTTTATTCTCTACAGTCACGTCTGGGTCAGTTTCAAACTTATATTTTGAAACTGAAGAATTAAAAGAAAAACTAGATGTAAATTTTGATTCTGCAGTAATTCTATTTGCACTTAAGCTCATATAAGAATTACTATTTAAATAACTTTCTTGTCCACTAAAATATCCTCCTATTGATGTTTCAAATGTCCAATTATTCCATTTATCTTTTTCTTCTTTTTTTACATCTTCTTTATCCGTTTCACCAAAAGAAATAGAAACATTATCTTTATCAGAAGTTCGTATAATATAAGCATAAATCCCTTTCTTTAACATCTCTAAATAAAGAAGTCTCTCATCATTATCACTTGTGTTTGGTGGCACATCTAAAAGCAATGTATTTTCTACACCTTTAAATTCTTCTATTCCAATAAATCTGAAAGTAACAATCTCTCCGCCGGTACTGCTTCTTTCTCCTTTTACAATAATATGTAGGTTTGCTGTTTTTGCATCTCTGTAAAAATCAACATAACTCATCTCTCTTTGCAAGAAATCATAATCACAACTCCATGAACAATCTAAATATATTTTAACTTTTTCTGTAGTTGATTTTTGAGCAAATACTAATATTGGTACAAATAAAATAGCAATAAATACTCTTTTCATAAAATGAATTTTTTATTAATCTTTAATGATAATAGAAAAAGCAACTAAGCTTTTATTGTTTTAATTAAGTGTAAAATTAATCGGGATAGTGTATTGCACATTTACCGGTTTTCCTCTTTGCTTTCCAGCAGAACTATAAGGCAAGAGTTTTACCACTCTAACCGCTTCAGCATCCAAATATCTATCCACACTTCTGGCTACTTTTACATTGGTGACCTTTCCTTTTTTATTTACTACATAACTTACATACACTTTTCCGGTAATATCATTTTCTTTTGCTATTGGTGGATATTTGGTGTTTTTCTGAATAAATTTCATCAATCCTAAATCGCCTCCAGGAAAAACTGGCATTTGTTCAACCACCATAAACACTTCATCAGAATCTTCCTCTTCTTCTTGTTCTATAAACTCATTCTCATCAGTATCAGTTTCTTCTACTTCCAATTCATTTTCTATTTCTACTTCATCTTCAACAATTTCAATTATTTCGGGTGGAGGTGGAGGAGGTGGAGGAGGTTTTTCTTCTTGCCGAGTAATAGGAATCATTTCATCCTCTAAATCGTCCATTTGCAATTTTCCCAAACTATAATCTGTTTTTTCATAGCTTTTCCATTCAAAAGCGATTAAAACTGCAAGAAGTGTAATCACTAATCCTATCTGGAAAAATAGTCCTCTTTTGCGTTCAATACTTATTTTCGGATTTTTTTTGGCTTTCATGTCTTTTTATATTTCTTAAATAATAACGAAAATTTATTTTCTATATTTTACTAATTTAACATCTCCTGATAAGAAGCGCTATCCAATAAATTGTCTAATTCACTTGCGTCAGCAATGGAAATTTTTACCACCCAACCGTCCCCATAAGAGTCTGTATTTATCAATTCCGGCTCATTTTCCAATTTAGTATTAAACTCCAATACTTCTCCACCAACTGGCATGAATAAATCCGATACAGTTTTAACCGCTTCAATAGTACCGAACACCTCATCTTTATCCAGGGTTTCTCCTTCTGTGTCCACATCTACAAATACTATATCGCCCAACTCGCTCTGGGCAAAAGCTGTTATGCCAACTATAGCATTTTCTCCTTCTATACGAACCCATTCATGGTCCTTGCTATATTTCAAATTTTCTGGAAAATTCATCTTTAAAATTTTTTCAAAAATACACTTTTTCAGTTGCTAACAAAATTAGCCAGCCAAAGTAAATCTTATACTAAAACCTGCATTGGTAATTGCTCCAGGAAAAGTGGTGGAAAGAAACGGATTTGTAATGACTTTATCATAAAATGCTTTTACATTTAGGCGTTGGTTGATTACATAATCGGCAGAAAATTTGATGGTAATGATTTGCTGGCCTGCCGTAATTTGCTCTACATCTTCAATCACTTTTCTGATAACTGTTCTGTTATTTCTGATGTTTAAATCGACTTTTAAGTCCAAATCACTATTTATTTTTTTACTCCTGCCGGCAGCCCTAAAATTAAAAGATACATCTTTAATTCTGTAGCCCATACCAATTACATATTCATGACTGGCAATTTCGGTAAGCTGATTATTGGAAAGTGATAGAGAAAGCATTCTACTTTTTTTGATTTCGAAACGAGCGAGCAAAGAGTTTTTCCAGGTCATGTCTATTTTAAAAAGTGGACTAAATTGCTCATTGATGGAAACTTGCGCGATATCGTATTTGGTGTGATAACTCATATTGTTTAAGTTCATTTGCACCTCTCCCCCGCTATCTTTATAGTCCAAGTTAGTTGCAAAAGAGCCAACACTATAAGTGCTTCTGTAAGCGTGGCCCAGGGTGAAAGTTTCAAAATACCTTTTGATGAATTTTAGTTTGATAAGTCCATTATAAGTAATTCGCCAATTTGGCAGGGGAATGCTTGGAAATTTTTTCAAGGAAACACCAATGGCATCCCTTCCTGTATAAGCTGCAATAAATGCTGGAATCATTACATCTTGTGAAGAAGGGCCATAACCTCCTGTTATACTGTCCTCTCCAATTGCAACATTTCCAAATTCAATTGGGAATCCTGTTAAAGGATCAATTCCTCCATTAAAATCAGGATTTTCAGCCGCTAATCGTCTGGCAATATCATTTCTATAATTTCGGAATTTAGCGAAAGTTTTAGAAGAATATTGCTCATCATCTTTTAAAAATGCGGTGCTCCATGAAATAATAGAAACACTAAATCCTCCTGTTTCAATAGGGCTAAACGATTGAAAACTACCCTTACTATCTGCTCTCCAATATTCCTGACTATTTAAAGATTTTGTTTTGTTGGCTGTAAGCTCAATTCTAAATTGTTTGAAAGGTTCTATTGTACTTCTTAATGTCAAGTTAGAAGAAGAATTTGTTTTAAAAAGAGTATTAAGTGTAGTATCCCCGGTAAGCCACCCCTCACTAGCTGCCCTATAGCGAATATCCTTTTGGCTACCAAAAACAAACGGAATTCCTGGTGCCATCATACTCCATTTCTGACCTAAGAAATGTGGTTTTGGCATAAATCCTGGCAAGAAAGTTCCTTTGTTTTCAGAATAATTGATTGATATATTTTTCACTCCCAACATAAATCTGGTCAAATATTTAAAAAATTCATATCTGTTTTCATCTTCTTCCTCCTCTGCTTGCTGGGTGTTTCTACGGTTTCTTCCTCCACGATTAGCCGATTTGTTTATTTTTCTAAAATAGGGAACTTTATTATAAAGGGTATTCATGTTTATTTGCCCATTGTATTGTCTGGTGTTGGAGTTTTGAATATTGTTGCCTAAAAACTGCAAAGATTTTGGGGCACCCGTCCAATCGTAATTGGAACTATAGCGGGTATTAAGCGACATAAAATTCAAAAACGGAATTTTATTGATAGGAACTTGGTAATTAATATTCAAAGTTTGATGGTACATGGTTACCCTTCCAAAATCCCAGAAATTCTGCCAAATGGTATCTCTCTTTTCTTTATAATTTGGTTCGGATTTTGAAAGACTCCCAGCAGGCTCATCAATGGTGGCCTTGTTGTTTACTGCAAAATCGATTTTTAGTGTTCTGGTCAAATCGTATTTTACCTCATACATCCTATTCCAATTGAAATACTTATTGTAAGTAGGGAAAATAAGCATATTCGAATTATTGATATTTCTGAGCTTTGTTTCGTTATACTGCCTGTCTAAATCTGTTCGGAAGGAGAATGATTTTGGCATGGTATTGAAATTAAAATCTTTTATAAGCCGATAGTATTTCGATTTTCCAAATTTTACTTTTGCAAAGGGTTTAATGTTTTTGGGGGTAGTGTGGAAATTATAAGTTATAGCCCCACGGTAGAGTTTAGTTCTGTTATATTCTGTATTTATATTTCTAATAAATGTTTCGTTGAAGGAATAAGAAAGCGATACATTTTCTATATCATATACCTTTGGTTTTTTTGGTTTTTCCCCTTTGCTTTTCTTTTTATTAAAAGATGGCATTTTCCGTACATTGGTAAAATTGATACTCTTGCGTTTTACATAGTCCTGTGCAATGTGTTTTAAGGAATCTCTTTCTGCTTTACTGTCGAGTGTTTCTAATGTAGTTTTAAATAATATATCTGGGTCAAGCGGATTATATTGAGGGTTTTTTATGGCCTCCGAAAAACCAATATACATTGGAATTTTCACTCCATAATCTTCCGGGAAAAATTTGCCCAATTCAAAGGTGGAGGAAATATCATACTGAAAGGAATTCACCCTTTGTCGTTCGTTAAGTTTTTTCTCAATACTCCCAAAACCAATTGTACTCATGCTTCCAGCAAAAGTTACGGTTCCAAAATCTGCAAGGCGAGTAGTAAGGCGCGAATTGGCTGCCCAACCACCATACTCATCAAAATCAGTAAGGCGCAATTCGTTCACCCAAATCTCCCCACATTTGGAAAGGCCATCATCAGCAGATTGAATATTTAACTTTTTAGGATTTCTAATTCCAATCATTATGGTTTTTATACGCGCCAAATTCGGATTTCCAACAATTTGTATCTTCTTTCCACTTGATAAATATTTGATATAAGGGTTAGAAACATTGGAGTGCGTACCATTTCTGATAGCATCATTTCTTGTTTGTTTTGCTTTTTGGAATTCCTCAAAAGCAATGTCAATTTGGTTGGAGGTCGGCCAAATGGCATTAGCAGAAGTTGTCCCATGAGCAGTGGCTTTTAAGGAAACTTCATATTCGTAATAGTTAGAAACAAAATCCGTTCCCAAACGAATAAAGCAGGAAAAATCGCCATCTTTCAAATCATCATTCTTCCCCTCTGCATGCACAAACATTTTGATGCGTTTGTAGGAACGAACATCTAAATCGGCCGTTTTATAAGCAGCCCTTGAATCTCCATCTTTCAAATCGCAAACTTTTAAAACCAAGGATTGTTCGTTTTGTCTTCTAAGGGTAGTAGTAGTATTGTCAATTTCTTGTTCAATTCCTGGTGGCACCACATAATTGATAGGACTTCTTTTTCCATTTTCCTCCACATTTACGGCAGTTACATCAAAAAGAGTATTATCCTCATCATCAATTGGAAGGTATTCCCCTGGAGAGGATAAATCAAAATTGTATCTTCTCCACTCGCCTCTTACCAAATCTAAGGTAGCAAAACGACAAACAATTGGCTGGCTAAAATTAGCAAAAACCATACGCATAAAACGAATAGATTTAAAATCTTGTATCCCTCCAACTACCTTGTCTGGTTTGTAAACCGGTACTCTAAACTGATACCATTTTACCGAGCGTGTTGCACCATTTTCCGTTTTTACATTTGCGGTAAAAACATCTGAGATGTAACTATCGCCCACATCCATGTTGGGGAAAAGCGATACTTTATACTGAAAATAACTTTCCGATTCGCTTAGGGTATTATCCTTGTTGATGTCTTCCGTATTTGGAATTGTAGTAGAAGCTGTTGGATATGACTCAGGAGATTGATCGGTAGTAACTGAATTCCCATCCATATTATTAAAGTTCAGATATCTGTCTAAAATTTTGGTTTGATTATTATCAAAATCACTTCCTCTATAATAATGGTAGTTATCGCCAGAAGGATCTTTGTCTGCATTTTGATAGGCGACAGAAGCAGTTCCTAAACTATTTGCAATTTGCTGAATATAGTTGTCAAAGAAAAGTTTCTCATCAGTTGTGCGTAATCCATCCAAGCCAACATCTTGGTATTTTCTAGAATCAGGATTGTTATCAAAAGCGCTAACAATTGAATAATTAGTTGGCACTCTTCCCCAAGCTGTGGTATCTACATTTTCAACTGTGGAGGAAGTTGGTAATCCGTTTTCAAAACTTTTGTAGCCGTCTTTTAAAATATCCTCAGATACATTCCCAAGATGAAAATATAAATCGCCACCACTATGATTGACATCACCATCTTCAGCATTGAAAGGATCCATCATCCAAAATTCTATGAATTCGATATTAGCGGCTTCAAAATCATTGGTTTCCACTTTTCGCATCAATCCTGCCCATTTGTTGTCAGGGTTTTGAAGCGTACCATCTGCATCTAGTTCTAATACATTATAATTATATGGTCCTCTTTTATTTGGATAATAGGCAACATCCAAAAGGGCTAAATTGGAAATCTGACTTCCCAAATCCGGATCTTTATTGGGAAAAACTTCCTTTTCTAAAACCTCTCTGGAATAATGATAAGATTGCTGAGGAATTGTATTGCCATTTGGCAAAGTAATGCTCTTATTCACCCCTGGTGGAGTGACAGAAGTATTTCTGTAAAACAAAGGATCAATAGTATACCATGCTACTTTTGCCCTATCAAAACCACTTTTTAAATCGTCATTTACTCCGGCATTAGGGAAAATATTTTCTTGCCCCTGTGGGATACTTGATAAAAACCAAGCGCCCATATTTTTCATGTTAATTCCTGTTTTGCTGGCTTCAAAATCATCAATATAAGATACGCCAGAATTCCCCAAAGATTTATGGTGACCAGGAATAAAGTGGGCAAATTCGGCAGTTGCAATAAGAGTTGATTTCGCCTTTGTTTCCAAAAAGGGTAGTTTGTCCACCATCTTTGTAATAAACGGGGAGGTTCTTTGATAGGTTCCGTCCAATCCCCAAATGGTATTGGAGATTGGCTCATCCCCAGTATTTATTTTTACAGTATATGGGCGTTCTGTAAGATTCAGCACTGTTGCCCCAATAATAAAATCCTTGTTTATTTCATAATCGATATGTGTGCCTATCAATGTTTTATTCTGGATGCCATAAAGCGCATTATTTTCTAATGAAATTTTTATGGGGACCCCTGAATTTAAGATCCCTTGATTGATTATGGTTACTCTGCCTAACATATAGTCCACCGTATAATCCTGATTTTCCACTAATTTTTGCGAGCCAGCTGTAACTGTAACCGAACCCTCCGGTACATTCATGGCGTTAAGGGAAATCTCCGCTCCAGAGGATGCTTGATAGCTTCCCTTTAACCTGAATTTATTTAATTCGGGATATTGTTGGGCAACGGTTTTAGTTGAATCATATAAAACTTGATAAACATATTTATCAGCTAGGGTTTGATCAGAAAACTTACTTTTTAAATAACTTCCAAATGGTTCGCGCACAGGAAAAATAATTCTTCCATTTGAAGATTTGGCAGTTATGCCCTCAATAAAATCGAAAACGCCATCTGATTGCTTGTCTTGTTGGGCATTTAAATTATCTAAATTCAGCACTTTTATAAGTGGAATTCCATCTAAAACTCCTTCTGGAATATAATTGGTAATTCCTCCCGATTCTTCCGTATTTTCATAAATCACATCTAAAATAAAATCATTTTGACTCATCTGATAAGCCCCAATAGCATAAATGTTTTTCATCATCAAATCCCAATTAGGTAATTGTGGAGAGAAGTTAGTTCCTTTCAGTAGTTTTACAAAAAGTGCATCCGGAGCAGTGGGGCCTGTGGTACTGAGTTCCCCTACCTGAAAAATATTGTTGCCAATGGTATACTGAAAAGCTACCGCAAGCACTTCATCATTATTTAGTGCCTGATTTAAGGAAATGTATCCAAGTTGAGAATTCAAGGTATATTCTGATGTGGTTAGCAGTCTTGCTCTTTCTAATTTTTCATAATCTTGGGCCGCTTTAAAAATAAAGGAAAATGGACCAAAAGTATTATTGACTTGATTAATATCCCGAGCTGCATTAAAGCTATTTGTCAAATTATCAAATAAATCATTTGCATCATTATCTGGAAAATTACCATATGGAGGACCATCAGCAAAACTTGGGAAATTATTATAAACTTCCGTTTCCCCTAAATCTAAAAAGGCAATAATATTTCTCGTGTTCTCGGTAGTTCCTGTTTTGTTGGTAATCCATACCTCCATTTTTGTAATATTAATTGGTGAATTTACAAATGGTAAATTTGCAAGTGCCGCATCATATTGCTCTTTAAAATAGTGTGTAAGAAAATAATGTTTGTTTGATTCGTACTGGTCAGCATAAATATCAAATTCTGTGGTTTGCGCCCCACCACTTACCTCCACTTCTGATGTTTTGCTTTTTTGTTGGGTGAGGATACTGGTAATAGTTGTTCTACCAAACTGGAGCTGTGTTTTTATACCAAAAAGGCTTTGACTACCTGTAATAAGTGTCCCATTTAATGGTAGGCTTACATTTCCTATTTCTATCTTCTTTATTATTTCATCCTCAAAACCTGTATACTCCAGCTTCATTTGGTTTTCAAAATCGAAAGTGCTTTCTGTATTATAATTGGTAGTTAATTTTAATTTTTCCCCAATCTTACCAATTACATTCATTTGTATTTTTTCCACAAAATCAAAGGAAGTAGTTCGTCTTTGCTCTTCTGGCAAGGAAGGGTTATCCAAACGATTTACCCTTAATGAAAAAATTAGCTCGGCCGAGCCCTGCGGACGAATATCAACTGTATTGCCTCCAAAAAGCCGATCGAAAGCTTGCCCCCCAATGTAGAGTTTCGGCAGACCAAAAGCAGAAGTTTGCCTAACTTTTCTCTCTCCCGTTCGCAAGTCCCAATAAGTTCGAGTGGATTTTTCCAACTGATACTCTTGGTATTCTTGAAAACTCATTACTCTAGGAAAGCCTACATTTCTACCACCTATTCTTTGCCACTCATAATACTGATTGGTAATGGGGTCATACTCTACAAAAGTGCTGAAAATACTTGGATTATTCATATACAAACCTCCACTCTCTATTCCTGAAAAAGGATAAGCTAAAGTAGTGTCTGTTTTTGTGGTATCGGACACAGTAAAAGCAAACGAACTAGCCGATAACATTACAAAAAAAAGCACAAAACTTATATAAAAAATTCTTTTGTTCAAATCTGGAAAATAATAATCAATAGCAATTACATTTGGCTTAAAGCCGACTTCACCAAAGCTTCCACAGATAAGTCTTCAGAGCTGTTTCTCAGAGTCTTATCTACTTTTTGCTCGGCAACTTTTTTGCTAAAGCCCAATGCAACTAATGCAGATAACGCTTGCATTCTTAAATCATTGTCTTGATAAAGAGGAATATCGGTAGTAGTAATTCCCTTGCCTAACTTGTCTTTTAAATCGATTATTATTCTCTGTGCTGTTTTGGCCCCAATTCCTTTCACAGATTGCAGGGCGGCAACATCTGCTGTAATAATGTATTGTCTTGTTTCGTTTGGCGAAAAAGTGGAAAGGACCACTTGTGCTGTGCTCGGTCCAACTCCTGAAACGGAAATGAGACCTCTAAAAAGTTCTCTTTCATTTTCATCAGAAAAACCATAAAGGGTGTGTGAGTCTTCCTTTACTGAAAGGTGGGTAAATAACATGCAATTCTCTTCTTTTATGCTAGAGAAGGTATGTAAGGAAATATTAAGCTTATAGCCAATTCCATTGCAATCAATCACCACATAGGTTGGCGTTTTTTCTATCAGTTTTCCTTTAATGTGTGTTATCATTTGTTTGCTAGTTTTAAAAAAACAAATCTAATAAAATGAATGATTTTGTTATAAAACAAAACCCTATACTTTTCAGCATAGGGTTTTCATAACTATTGTAAATATATTCTATCTTTTTATGATTAGTTGTTTGTTGGATTTTCTTCAATACCTGTAAAAGCAATAAAGGTTACTGTAAAGCATGTCTCATCTGTAGGGTTAGCATCATTATAAAAACAGTATTCGATTTTTCCTGTACTAGGCAAGCCAAAAGCATCATAGTAACCAGAATGCGCTGGCACATCAGGATATTTCACTAATTGGCCAGAAGTAAGTGTTGCTAGTTGCCCTGACACTAATGTGCCTACACCATAGCAAACTCCTCCCCAGCAAAATGAAAACTCAGCTGGCGGAACATTACTAGTTCCAGTATTACTAATTGGATTTATTCTGCAACGCACATCTATTGTTTTATTAGAAATATTTGTAACATTAAGATATGATGTTAACTGATCATTAGGATCGCCAGTAACAAGGGTATCTCCCGTAACCACTAGACTTAAAGTTGAAGGGTAAGTACAAGAACTATCATCACAAGTAGCATTTATATCATAGTTAGTTGCTAATGGGTCTGTACAACCATCTACACAGTATACACAAGAACTATCATCTTCTTCAGCATCAGCATTATAATTAACAGCGATTGGGTCAGTACATCCTTCTTCCTTCTTGCAAGCAGAAAAGATGATTGAGATTGCTAAAAGAGTATAGGCGATTTTTTTCATGATTTTTCTTTTTGACAAATATACAAATTATTACTAAAAACGGATGTTTTTTGAATGCATAAGATGAATTATAAAAACTAAGTTTTTTGAAATTATTTCACTTTTTTGCATTATATTTGTAACCTCAATTAACCTTAAAAAAAATTATCATGAAACGAATTTTATTAATAGCTCTAGTCGCATGCCTATCTGTAAGTAGCTCATTTGCACAATTACCTAATAGTAGTATTGCTCCTGATTGGACACTAACTGACCTAAACGGAACTACACACAATATGTACAGCTACTTGGATAGTGGCTATACTGTATTTATTGACTTTTCGGCTGTTTGGTGTGGCCCTTGCTGGAGTTATCATAATAGTGGAGCGCTTGAGAATTTATACATAGACCATGGCCCTGCTGGTTATCCTAATGTTAGCCCAACCACTACTAATGATGTAATGGTTTTCTTTATTGAAGGAGATGGAAATACGACTGCTAATTTAGGAGGAAGTGGCGGAGGAACACTAGGTGATTGGATTACTGGAACTCCGTATCCAATCATTTGTACTGATGGAACGGTAAATAATACTACGGTTACCTCTGCTTATTCAATAGGATACTGGCCAACAATTTATAGAATCTGCCCTGACAGGGTGCTTATAGAATCCGGTCAAAGTTCAAATCCGTACAGTTTTGTAAGCTCATGTCCACCTCCTACTACAAATATAAATGATGTAAAAGCAATGGCTTATGAAGGTGCAACTGAAACTTGCTTAGGGGACTTGACTCCTGAAATTAAAGTGCAAAATTACGGATTAACTACACTCACTTCTTTTGATATTGAAGTATTAGTAAATGGAGTGCAAAATTCTGTTACGCCATGGACAGGTAATCTTGCTACTTATCAACTTACTACTATCCCACTTCCTACTATCAGTGGAATTACTGGAACTAGTCAAATTGAAATCAAAACTACAAATCCGAATGGTGGTACTGATGATGATATGTCAAACAATGATGTTAGCTTTACAGCTTCTTTAGCTTATCAGGCTGCACATGTAGATGTAACTGTTGCTATTACTACTGATCAATATGGTTCAGAAACTACTTGGGATATAAAAACAGGTTCAGGGCTTGCAATTGCTTCAGGTGGCCCGTATGCAGATGGGTCTGTTTCAGTTCAAACTCCTGTTACAACAACTCTTTCACAAGATGAGTGTTATACATTTACTATTTATGATTCGTATGGAGATGGACTATGTTGCTCATATGGAAACGGGGGTTATTCATTAACAGATGGGAATAGTTATACCTTAGCTTCTGGTGGTTATACAACAACATCATTTAGTGATGAGGAATCATCTCAATTTAGAACTGGGGTGTCAAGTCCAAGTTCAGTTGAAGAAAATACTATTGTAAATACCATCTCTATTTATCCTAATCCTGTAAATGATATTGCGACACTATCTTTCACTACTACTGAAAAAAGTAAAACGGCAATTACTATTTTTAACATTTTAGGAGAGGTTGTTTATAGCAATGAAATTGGTTCGCTTTCCTCCGGTCAGCACATTATGCCGATTTCTACTTCTGGAATTTCGGAAGGAATGTATTTTGTAAACCTAATAACAAACAATAAAATAATCACTAAAAAGATTACAATTGTTAGATAAACATTAATTGGTTAATACAATAAAAAGCCAGCAATTGCTGGCTTTTTTATTAGCATAATAATAGTTTGTGTATATTAAATATTTAATTTAGCACCCCCCAATTTAAAAACAAAAAAATGCAAAAACAAATTTTAACTTTATTGGTCGTATTGCTTGCTACAGCTTTTAGCTTTTCGCAAGGCATTAGAAAACTCCCTAATATTGAAGTAAAAACCCTAAAAGGGGATGCTTTTAATATCTCTGAGTTGGATAATGATGGCAAGCCAATTGTAATTTCTTTTTGGGCAACTTGGTGCAAACCCTGTAAAAAGGAACTAAATAATATTTCGGAAGTATATGAAGATTGGCAAGAGGAAACGGGCGTAAAATTGGTAGCTGTTTCTATTGATGATTCAAGATCAATGTCAAAAGTAGCGCCTTATATAAACTCATCTGACTGGGAATATGAAGTTTATTTAGATCCTAATGCCGATTTAAAAAGAGCCATGGGTGTATCTACTGTACCTCATACCTTTTTGCTAAATGGTAAAAAAGAGATCGTATGGCAACACAGAGGATATATTGAGGGAGATGAAGAGGAGTTGCATGAGAAAATTATAGAGCTAGTAAAATAAAACTATGAGAAAAATAATTGTTTTTCTTTTTGTATTGCCATTATTGGGGGCTGCCCAAAATAATAGTGGAGAAATACATGGAGATTTTGACCTCAGCTTACAAACTTATAAAGAAGATAAAAGTATTGGTGCGCTTTCAGTAGATGAGATAATGCTTAATAATGCCTATCTAAATATCCTATATACTAAAGGGAATTTTACGGTTGGCGTTCGCTATGAAAGCTACTTAAATGCATTAAAAGATTTTGACCCACGCTACAATGGAAACGGAATTCCTTATCGGTTTGCACAATATAATAAGGATGGGCTGGATATTACAGCAGGAAGTTTTTATGAGCAATTTGGAAGTGGTTTAATTCTAAGAAGTTATGAAGAGAAAACTTTAGGGATTGATAATGCAATGGATGGAGTTCGCCTTAGATATCGTCCACTAAAGGGAGTGAATTTAAAAACTTTTATTGGGAAAGAAAGGAAGTTTTTTGAGTACAGTAGAGGAATAGTTAGAGGAGCGGATGCAGAAATAAATATCAATGATGCCTTGAACTTGGACTTAAATACCAAGACAATTATTGGTGGCTCAGTAGTTAGCCGATTTCAAAATTCTACTAATCCTAACTTTAATATTCCTGAAAATGTAGCTGCCTTTGCTGGAAGAATGAATATCATTAGTGGTGGACTTAACTGGTATAGTGAATATGCCTACAAAATAAATGACCCTATCGGCAGTTTGACCGAAAACAATTATGCAAGTGGAAATGCCATCACATCAAATCTTACTTATTCCCAAAGGGGAATTGGGATTTCATTAGAAGCCCACAGAGTGGATAATATGGTTTTTAGAGCAGATAGGGATGCTGTTGGGAAAGACCTTTTGCTGAATTATATTCCTGCTATTTCAAAACAACATGCCTATACTTTGATTTCTCTTTATCCTTATGCCACTCAGCCAAGTGGAGAGGCTGGTTTTCAGGTTGATATCTTTTACAAGATAAAAAAAGGCGATTGGTTAGGCGGGAAATACGGCACTAAAATTGATGTGAATTTTTCCAGAATTAATGCTTTAAATGGAGGCCCTTCTTATTTGAGTGATGATATAAATCATGAGCCACTGTTGGTGAGTTTGAAAGGAGAAGAACTTTATTATAAAGATTTTAATATTGAAATTAACAGAAAAATAAACAAGAAAGTAAGGTTGGCAGCCGTTTTGGCTAAACAATCTTACAACAAAGATGTGGTGCAACAGCAAACAGGTTATGGCATAATTGAATCTGATATTGCTGTTTTGGAAGTTATCTATAAAATAAAAAGAGGGCATAGCATTCGAGTGGAAATACAAAAGTTAAAAACAGAGCAAGATGATGGCGACTGGAGCATGGGCTTGGCAGAATACACCATTTCTCCACATTGGTTTTTTTCTGTTCAGGATTTGTACAATTGGGGAAATAAAAATCTAGATAAACAATTGCATTATTTTAATGCCAACATTGGCTACATTAAAGGAGCTAACCGATTTACCATTGGATATGGTAAAAAAAGAGAAGGTATTTTTTGTGTAGGAGGAGTTTGTAAAACCGTTCCTTCTTCCAATGGACTAACCCTTAGTATTTCAAGTAGTTTCTAAAAATATTGAAGATGAAAAATTTATTAAACTTACTATTGATTGTTGCCTTTTTTGGTGCTTGTGATATTGTGGAAGAGCCTTTTGCAGCTGATGGAGGAACACCTGTTGACACCTCAAGCCCAACTACTTTTATAAAAAAGATTTTGGTAGAAGATTATTCTGGGCACACTTGTTCTAATTGCCCAAATGCAGCCAGAGAATTGGATGCCCTGATTGATATTTATGGGGATAAAATTGTACCCATTACAATACATGTTGGCAAAACTTATGCAAGGCCATTTCACATAAGTCAGGCGCCAAAATACCAATATGATTTCAGAACCGAAACTGGCGAAAGTTGGGATAATTTATTTCAGATTACAAATTTAGGTTTGCCAAAAGGAATGATAAATCGCATAGGGGTTCCAAATTCAACACACGGAGCAGAAGTAACGAATTGGAATTCTATTGTACAATCTGTTGCTTCTGATGAGCCCGATTTTGGAATTACTATTTCCTCCGATATAAGCGGAAATGCTGGAAGTGTGGATGTAAATATTAAAGTGCTAAATGATATTGGGGGAGATTTTAACTTAGTAGTTTTCCTTACGGAAGACAGCATTATTAATTGGCAAAAAGATGTGGAGGCCTTTCCAAATGTAGATGTGGAATTTTATGTACATAAACATGTGTTTCGAACCTCTATAAATTCGGCTTGGGGAGAAACTTTGCAAGCTAGCAGTATCTATAATATGGATGAAGAAATAGATAAATCTTATACTATCAATTTAGATAATTTGGAGCAATACAATATCGATTATTCTTTAAATACAATCGAACTTGGAAATGGAAATTCCGGAGGCTGGAATAAAAATAATATGTATATTGTTGCTTTTATTTATGACAATACTACTTTTGAAATTGAGCAAGTAGAAGAAGTACATTTAATAACACCCTAAAAATACTATTATGAAAAAACTACTTACCCTTTTTGCTGTTTTTTGTTTTGGCTTTAGTGCTATGGCGCAAACAGAAATACAAGATGGAAAATCACTTATTGAGGCATATATTTCTCCTTTAGGAAATAGTTTGGGAACTGCCCTAAACAATGGATGGTACAATACCGCAAAACCCCATCACTTAGGTGGTTTTGATTTCACTATTACTGCCAACTTGGTGCTTGTTCTTGCTGATGCAAAAACATTTAACATTGGCGAATCTAATGGGAATACTTTTAGCGGTGGGGATACACCAACTATTTTGGGAAATAAAAGCAGTGGACCTGCAACTTTTAATGGTAATGATTTTGATATGCCTGATGGATTTAATATTCCTATGCTTCCTGTACCTATGTTGCAAGCTGGAATTGGGCTGATAAAAAATACGGAAATAGATATTCGCTTTATGCCTGAAATTGAAATGAAAGGGGTTAGCACTGGCTTATTTGGTATTGGAGTAAAACATGATATTTTACAATGGCTACCTATTGTCGATAAAATACCAATAGATGTTTCTTTTCAAGCTGGCTATACCAAATTAAGTTCTCAAATCATGCTTGAATATGATGTTAATGGAGTTAAAGAAACTGCAGAAGCTACTTTAGATGTTAGAGCAACAACATTTAATCTTTTGCTTTCCAAAAAAATTGCAATGTTTACAGCTTATGCCGGTTTGGGATATAATTCTACAAAAACAACTTTTAATGTAGATGGAACATATAATATTGCAGGAATGGATTTTGATGTTGAGGAGTTAACAAAATTTGAATTTGAAAGTAACAATAATCTAAGGGCAAATATTGGTTTTCGTTTTCAAATAGCAGTTTTGGCTATTCAAGCGAATTATACTTTCTCTGAGTACCCTGTGGCAACAGTTGGTTTGGGGATAAGTATCCGATAAAATGGGGTTTTATAGAATTCTGGCTGTCGTTTTATTTTGTGGAATTCTATCAAATAATTGTAATGCCCAAAATTTTGGTGGTGGGTTGATTGCGGGAGCAAGTACAAGTCAAGTAGCTGGCGATTTGTTGGGTGGATTTAACAAAATTGGCTTGCTAGCGGGCGCATATACAAACTTAAAAATAAAAGAAAACTTAAAATTGCAGTTAGAAATAATCTACATTGAAAAGGGAAGTAGAAACCCTAATATGCACGAATTTAATCATCCAAATGAGGGGAAAATTGAAATTAACCTCTCTTACATTGAAATTCCGATTACTGTTAATTTGCAACAAAAAGAAAACTTAGGAGTTGAGCTGGGAATAATCCCTGCTTTTAATATGAGTTCTTCTTGGAATAGTGCTTATGAAAAAAATATCTCGATTCCCAAAACCATTCCACTATACAAAAAATATGACTTAGGAGTGTGTGCTGGAATTAATTATCATATAACGGATAACATAATCCTGAATACAAGAATCAGCAACTCCATTATTCCTATTCGCCCACATGTTTCTGGCGCTACAAATGGGTGGAATAAAGGGCAATATAATACCGTCCTTAGTTTTGCTATTCATTATAAAATAAGATGATTAAAAAACACAAAATAGTAGTTGCGGTAAGTGGTGCTAGTGGCGCTATTTATGCAAAAGTTTTATTTGATAAATTAGTACAAATGAAAGATCAAATTAAGGAAGTTGGAGTGATAATGAGTGATAATGCAAAATTCGTATGGCATACAGAATTACAAAATAAAGATTATCAAAAATTACCTTTTACCTTTTATGAGAAGCAAGATTTCACAGCTCCTTTCGCATCAGGTTCAGCTAATTTTGGCACTATGATTATTTGTCCTTGTTCAATGGGTACAATGGGAAGAATTGCATCAGGTATATCTAATGATTTGACAACAAGAGCTGCTGATGTAATACTTAAAGAAAGGCGCAAATTAATATTAGTTGTTAGGGAAACGCCTTATAATCTAATTCATATTAATAATATGAAAACCATAACGGAAGCTGGTGGAATTATTTGCCCTGCCAGCCCCTCTTTTTATAGTAATCCGGAAACTTTTGAAGCCCTTGCAGCAACCGTTATTGATAGGGTGTTAACGCTCTCTGGTTTACAAAATAATGCATATAGTTGGGGAGAAGGGCAATAAATTTTTTACCTTTGTGTTATTGTATAGATTAAAATAGATACTATGTTAGAATTCAGTAAAAAAGTCCTCAATAAAGTTAGTTTCGATAAAGCCCTTTTTAGAAAAGAATTACAAAAAAGCCTAAAATGGCTGAGCAAAAAAGAAATGACTCATCTAAAAATTTGGGCACTTGCCACTTTTAGTCAATACAAAGAAATTATTCTGGAAGTGTTTGATCAGATTTCTTAACAAATTTTATATTTCTTTTCAACCCTTTAAATCCTGCTCTCTTTACTGCTGATCCTTCAAAAATTTCCTCAAATTCTTCTTCCTTTAGATTTTCCCAATCCTGTTTTTTAAGTGATAGTAATTCTTTTTTTGGTAAAAAACTGGACTCATTATGAGGGACTGAAAATTTGTTCCAAGGGCAAACCAATTGGCAAATATCACAACCGAACATCCAGTTTTCAAACTTACCATTCACATTTTTTGGAATAGCATTTTTCAGTTCAATAGTAAAATATGAAATGCATTTACTCCCATCTACAACGTAGGGCTCTGTTATAGCATCAGTGGGGCAGGCATCAATGCATTTTGTGCAAGTCCCACAATAATCTTTTATTGGCTCATCATAAATAAAAGGGATATCTACAATAAGTTCTGCTAAGAAAAAATAGGACCCCTGCTCTTTGCTTATTAAATTAGTATGCTTTCCTATCCATCCAATCCCACTTTTCTCTGCCCAACTTTTTTCCATTACTGGAGCAGAATCTACAAAATAACGGCCATTTATATCTCCTATTTCTTCTTGCAAAAAATTGAAAAGTAATCTTAATTTTTGCTTAACTACTTTATGATAGTCTCTTCCAAAAGCATACATTGAGATTTTAGGGGCATTTTTATCTTCTTGTTGCTCAGTAGAATAATAATTAAAGGCTAATGAAATTACTGACTTTGCACCATCCACCAATAATCTTGGGTCGAGCCTTTTGTCGAAATGACTTTCCATATAGTTCATCTCTCCATGGTAATCTTTAGCGAGCCATCTTTCTAATTGTAGTGCTTCTTTATGTAAAAAATCTGCTCTGGATACTTTACAATAAGTAAAGCCTAGTTCTTTTGCTTTTTCTTTTAGTAAAAAAGTATGATTTGTGGTGAGCATTTTTTAATCAAACAAATCTGTTTGCTTTTCGGGGCCTGTTTTGCCCAAATGTTTGTATGCTTTTTCTGTGGCTTGTCTTCCTCTTGAAGTTCTCATTAAATAGCCCTCTTGAATTAAGAAGGGTTCGTAAACTTCTTCAATAGTATCTGCTTGCTCGCCAACTGCTGTTGCAATAGTAGTTATTCCAACAGGGCCCCCATCAAATTTATTAATAATGGCGGAAAGAATTCTATTATCCATTTCATCTAGCCCGTGTGTATCCACATTTAGTGCTTCCAATGAAAAATTAGTAATTTCTAAATTGATACTACCATCTCCTTTTATTTGTGCAAAATCGCGAATTCTTCTCAGTATGGCATTGGAAATTCTGGGAGTTCCTCTACTCCTTTTAGCGATTTCATTGGCTGCATCTGTTGTGATCCCAATATCTAAAATAGAAGCCGAACGATTCACGATTCCTGATAACAAATCAGTCGTATAATAAGAAAGGCGGGAATTTATTCCAAATCTGGATCTGAGTGGTGAGGTTAGCAAACCTGAGCGAGTTGTGGCCCCAATAAGGGTGAACGGATTTATTTGCAATTGAACCGAACGAGCATTTGGACCCGACTCAATCATAATATCAATCTTAAAATCTTCCATGGCCGAATAAAGATACTCTTCAATTATTGGATTCAAGCGGTGGATTTCGTCAATGAAAAGTACGTCCCTTTCCTCTAAAGTGGTCAAAAGCCCAGCTAAATCACCAGCTTTATCCAGTACTGGTCCAGAAGTAGTTTTTATATTAACCCCTAATTCGTTGGCTATAATATGAGCCAAAGTAGTTTTTCCAAGCCCAGGTGGTCCGTGCAAAAGCGTATGGTCAAGTGCATCATTCCTTTGAGTTGCCGCCTCAATAAATATTTTCAGATTTGCTACAATTTGCTCTTGTCCAAAAAAATCATCAAATTGCTTTGGGCGCAGGGCTTGCTCAAAAACAATTTCTTCTTCTGAAAGATGCTCAATATTAGGATCTAATTTTTCATTCATTATAATCGCAAATGTACTAAAAGAATCTCAAGAATAAAATGCCCTTATGGGCATTTTATTTTTTTTAGTGTTCTACCTCTCCTTCTTTTAAGGGCTGATTTTGAGGAACAAAATCTTCATCTGCTCCCGGCTTGGAATAATCATAAGGCCAACGGTAGACATGTGGGATTTCTCCCGGCCAGTTTCCATGTATTCTCTCAATTGGAGCAGTCCATTCTAGCGTATTCGATCGCCAAGGATTCTGTTTGGCTTTGGTTCCTTTAAAAATACTATAAAAGAAATTAAAAATAAAAATCAATTGAAAAGCAGCTCCGCTCAAAGCAAAGAAAGTAATTACGCTATTAATATCGGTAAGTCCATCAAACATTGGGAAAGCGCTATTGGTATAGTATCTTCTTGGTAAGCCCGCCAATCCTAAAAAGTGCATTGGGAAAAATACCCCATAGGCAGATATGAATGTGCCCCAAAAATGAATGTAGCCAAAGTTTTTATTCATCATCCTACCATACATTTTTGGGAACCAATGATAGACCCCAGCAAACATTCCGTAGATAGCCGTCAACCCCATTACAATATGGAAATGTCCTACCACAAAATAAGTGTCGTGAACATTAATATCCAATGCCGAATCTCCTAATATAAGGCCCGTTAGCCCACCTGTAATAAAGGTAGAAACTAAGGCGATTGCAAACAACATAGCAGGTGTAAACTGAATGTTCCCTTTCCAAAGAGTCGCTAAATAGTTAAATACTTTAATAGCTGATGGTATTGCAATTAGAAGGGTTGTGAATGTAAAAACAGAACCTAAAAATGGATTCATTCCTGTCATAAACATATGGTGTCCCCAAACAATAAATGACAAAAATGCAATTGCTAACAATGCGCCAACCATGGCTTTATATCCAAAAATGGGCTTACGAGAATTTACAGCAATTACTTCTGATACAATGCCAAGAGCTGGCAACAAAATAATATACACCTCTGGATGTCCTAAAAACCAAAAAAGGTGTTCAAATAAAATTGGGGATCCGCCTGCATTATGTAAAACTTCCCCATTGATTATAATATCTGATAGATAGAATGAAGTACCGAAACTCCTATCCATAATTAATAATAAAGCAGCAGCTAATAGTACAGGAAAAGACAGCACTCCCAAAATAGCAGTGAGCAAAATTGCCCAAATAGTAAGTGGCAGTCTTTGCATACTCATTCCTTTTGTTCTTAAATTAAGAATGGTTACAATATAATTTAAACTCCCAAGCAAAGACCCCACTATAAATAGTGCAATACTTGTAAGCCAAAGCGTCATCCCAGTTCCAGAACCAGGAATAGCTTGTGGTAGTGCAGATAGTGGGGGATAGATTGTCCAACCACCTGAGGCAGGACCCGTTTCCACAAACAAAGACCACAGCAATACAACTGTTGCTAAAAAGAAAAACCAATAGGAAAGCATATTTAAAAATCCGGAAGCCATGTCTCTAGCTCCAATTTGGAGTGGTATTAGGAAGTTGGCAAATGTTCCTGACAGCCCTGCTGTAAGCACCCAAAATACCAAAATCGTTCCGTGCATTGTAACCAATGCTAAATACATACTTGGATCTAACACTCCTCCTGGAGCCCACTTACCTAAAAGCATTTCTAATATTGCAAAGGATTGACCAGGATTAGCTAATTGCAAGCGGAAAAGAGCTGACATAATCATCCCAATAACTGCCATAAACATTCCTGTAATAAGGAATTGCTTAGCAATCATCTTATGGTCTTGCGAGAATATATATTTGGTGATAAATGTTTCTTTATGATGTTCGCTCATTATTACTTATTTTAAAGTTAAAGTATTTTTTAAAGTTTTTTGTTCTGCTATCCAAGCATCATATTCTTCCTGGGTTTCCACCACAAATTTCATTTGCATATTGTAGTGTGCTACTCCACAAATTTTATTACACAATAAAATAAATTCAAAATCTTCTCCTTCTTGCTCTTTCATTTCAGCAGTAGTTTGAGTTGGTGTAAAAGCAAACTGTGTATTCATCCCTGGCACACAATTCATCTGTACCCTGAAATGAGGCAAATATGCAGAATGGATAACATCTCGAGATCTGAATTTTAATAACACTGACTGGTCTTTAACTAAGTGAACTTCCCTAACTACTATATCATCTTCCGACTTTTCGTCATTTAAATCCACTCCTAATTGATTACGTCCTTTCACTAATTTGTAATTGGCTTTTCCCAACTGATTATCAGATCCTGAATATCTGGCGGTCCAATCGAATTGCTTGGCATATATTTCTATAACTTTTGACTGAGAAGTATCCGGGTTCATTGCTTTATTCCAAGTTTGCAGTCCGTAAACAATAACACAAGACAATACTATTGTAGGTACAATTGTCCATATAATCTCTAGTTTGTTGTTATGCGAATAAAAATAGGCAGTGTTGGTTTTTTTACCCCTATATTTAAAAGCATAATAAAACAGAAGTGGCGTAAGGATAAAGAAAACTACAAGAATTAAGTTCATGGTAAAACTCATCAATCCATCAATAATTTCTCCGTGAACAGAACTGGCTCCTGGCAATAAAAAATGGTTCCAATATACCATCTGCCAGATTACAAAGCCTAAGAAAATAAATGTAATAGCAAGATATAATTTCCCTTGGGTGTTATTGTCTTCATCCGTTACTTCATTTACATCCGTATTATTTATTTCGGAAAGCAGTTCAGATACCCTTAATATTTGAACCAATAAAGCGATTATCAGAAATACAATTATTGCAATTAGAATATTAGTCATTGTTTTATTTTTTTATCTAATTATTTTTTATGTATGTAAGTGTTTGCTCTCCTCTAAAAAAGGATGGTTTTTAACTTCTAATGGCTCTTTTGCTAGTGATTTTAATGTTAAATAAATCAGTAAACCAGCAAATCCTAATCCTATTCCCACTTCTGTAAATCCTATATGTCCGTGCGTGTTTAAAGTTCCGGGAGTCACCAATAAATAGGAGTTTATCCAGTGACCAATTAGAATGAAAATGCTTACAAATATTAATCTACCATTGTTTCTTTTAGCATCTCTACTCATTAGTAAAATTATAGGAAAGATGAAGTTAATGAGCATGCTAAACCAAAATAAGAATTTGTAATTATGCACTTCCAATCTGGCAGTATAATAAGCAACTTCTTCTGGAATATTTGCATACCAAATGAGCATGAATTGAGAGAACCACATGTAAGTCCATAGTAATGAGAATGCAAAAATCCATTTTCCTAAATCATGAATATGGTTTTCATTTACATCTTGTAAATATCCTATCCTTTTTAAATAAAGTGTAAATAGTAAGATGGTTGTAAAACCAATGGCAGCCCATTCGGAAAAGATATACCAGCCAAATATTGTAGAAAACCAATGCGCATCAATTGACATAATCCAATCCCAAGATGCCATTGCAGAAGTGATTGCAAAAAATACCATAAACCAAGCAGATGTTTTCACGCTAGAGTAGTGATAAGAAATTTCTCCATTTGTATCTTCCAAAATAGAAAGCTTTCTTAATTTTTTAGCAAAATAATTCCATATTAATAAGTAGATGATAGTTCTAATTATAAAGAAAGTTGCATTTAAATAAGCCTCTTTTCCTGCAAGTATTTTATCGTAATGCTCACTAACAGGATCCATAATACCTTCCTGTAACCAATGGTAAATATGATTCC
>CATMIT010000004.1 GCA_950069165.1 uncultured Flavobacteriales bacterium | reverse complement strand
ACAAAAGGTAAAGCTTCGATTATTTCATTTAAATTTTCGCCATTTTCTTTAATGCGGCCGTAACTGCTAAATACAATTTTTGCATTGTTTTCTTCGCAAAATTTAAGCTGCAGAGATAACTTTTCTGGTTTCCAGAGGATCGATAATGGCATCCACCCAAAGGCGAGAGGCTGCATAGTACGGAGAGGTTTGTTCATCATACCTATCGGTAATAGTCTTCAATAATTTTGTTTCTTCCTTTGCGTCAATTTCTTCTCCTTTAGTTTTTAAGGATGCTTTTTCAATTTGCAACAATACTTTAGCTGCTTGTTCACCACCCATAACGGCCAGTTGTGCAGTTGGCCAACTTACAATCAGCCTTGGGTCGTAAGCCTTACCACACATGGCATAATTGCCTGCACCATAGGAATTACCAATAATAATAGTAAACTTAGGAACTACAGAATTTGCCATGGCACTTACCATTTTGGCGCCATCTTTAATAATACCACCATGTTCAGAGCGTGAACCTACCATAAAACCAGTAACATCTTGCAAAAACACCAATGGAATCTTTTTCTGATTGCAATTTGCAATAAATCGAGCTGCTTTATCGGCAGAATCGGAATAGATAACCCCACCAAACTGCATTTCTCCTTTTTTGGTTTTTATCATTTCTCTTTGGTTGGCTACAATACCTACTGCCCAACCATCAACCCTAGCATATCCGCAAATTATAGACTTACCGTACCCTTGCTTATATTCTTCAAAATCAGAACTATCCACCAAACGAGCAATGATGTCCTTCATGTTATAGGGTTTTGTCCTGTTCCTAGGTAATATTCCGTAAATTTCTTTCTCGTTCTCCTTTGGTTTTTTGGCTTCCTTTCGGTTAAATCCTGCCTTTTCAGAATCACCAATTTTATCCATTATATTTCGGATTTTATCCAAGGCATCTTTATCGTCCTTGGCTTTATAATCAGTTACACCTGAAATTTCGCAATGGGTAGTAGCTCCCCCTAAAGTTTCGTTATCAATAGTTTCGCCAATAGCGGCTTTTACAAGGTAACTCCCTGCTAAAAATATAGATCCAGTTTTATCTACAATAAGGGCTTCATCACTCATAATAGGAAGGTAAGCACCCCCCGCAACACAGCTCCCCATTACGGCAGAAATCTGAGTAATTCCCATGGAACTCATACGAGCATTATTCCTAAATATTCTTCCGAAATGTTCTTTGTCAGGAAAAATCTCATCTTGCATTGGCAGGAAAACTCCTGCACTATCAACTAAGTAAATAATTGGCAATCTGTTTTCCATTGCAATTTCTTGCATTCTTAAGTTTTTCTTAGCAGTAATGGGGAACCAAGCTCCTGCTTTTACAGTAGCATCATTGGCAACAACAATACATTGTCTGTCTTTTACATAGGTGATTCCTGCAACTACTCCTCCTGATGGGCATCCACCATATTCAGTGTACATTCCTTCTCCTACAAATGCACCAATTTCTAAGAAGTCAGCCGTCTTATCTTTTAGGTATTCAATTCGCTCACGAGCGGTAAGTTTCCCTTTTTTGTGTTGTTTTTCAATCTTCTTTTTACCACCACCCAAGGATACTTTAGCATGTTTCCTTTTCATCTCTGAGATGAGCAATCTCATCTTATCATCATTTTTGTTGAATTCTAAATCTGCCATTGCGAATAAATTTTGTCAAAAATAGAAAATAGATGTTAGATAGTAGTAATTAGATGTGAGACTTTTCTTCTAATATTTTATATCTCAATACGAATATCTAGATTATTTAAATAATCTGCACTTTCAGGACCTTTATTAAAGAGTAAATCGATAATGGATAGATTTGAAATAAAGCCGCATTTATTTTCAAAAACTTGATGGTATTTTGTTTGATTTTTTATTTGAAAAGTAGCGTTTCGGTAATCGTTTGAAGTGCTTTGTTTTTGGTAAGATTGTGTCAGAATACTTGTATCTTTTATTTGCAAACATTTAAAAATCACTTCTTGCAGTTTCAGGTTAAAATCTAAAAGGAAAGTTTCTCTTTTTTCGTAAAAAGGAACAAATAAATCTTCAAAAAATTCAAAATAAGAGGAAGAACGATAAGCGCTACAAATAGATTTCCAATGCTCTTTTTGCCATGGGTGATGGTATGCTATTTTTATGTCTTTTATCTGGGTTTTAGAGCTTGCTTTTCTTTGTTTTGGAATACTTAAAGTTAGCTTACCATTTGCTCCATAAATATCACATCTGTTTCGAATACTTTGTTTTACAAAATGTTCGTATTGTTCAGTTTCACAATTTTCGTTTTGTAGCAAAACAGCATAATATCCAATTGGGGCTAGGTAGGAGGTAGGCAGTAAAAAAGAATTATTTGACTCCATCAAACAAACGATTCCATCTTATTTTTTTCAATCCTTTGGCATTTTTATCCCAACTCATCCAAATAAAAAGTGCTTTTCCAACAATATGGTCTTCTGGTACAAAACCCCAAAAACGAGAGTCAGCAGAGTTGTGCCTATTATCACCCATTAGCCAATAATAATTCATTTTGAAAGTATAAGTAGTAGCCACCTCTTTATTAATTAAAATTTCTCCTCCCACAATTTCTAAAGTATTCCCTTCATATCGCTCAATAATATCCTTATAAATCGGTAGGTTTTCAGTTGTTAAATGAATTGTAGTTCCAGCTTTAGGAATAAGGATAGGTCCATAATTATCCTCATTCCAGCTAAAATTCTTGCTATGAGGAAAGATGTATTCTTCAAATTTAGCCTCTTTTTTTACTCTTTTATCTACAGATATCACATTAGGGAAAGTAGCTAATGCATCTCTGTTTTTATTAGTTAGCGTTAGGTTGTATTCATTTTGATTTCTACCATAACCGCCTTCTGTAATATCATATTTTTCATACAATATTTTTGGATTCAGACCAGTTCCTTTTGTTTTCACACTATATTGAAACTGGTTTTTCATGCCTTCAAATTCTTCTTGCGGATTTCGATTTACCATTAGTTGCCCATCTATTACTTCAATTGTATCTCCTGGAATCCCTACACATCTTTTTATGTAATTTTCCTTTTTGTCGATAGGGCGCCCTAGGGTTTCGGCTGGCCAATTAAATACCACACAATCGTTTCTTTTAACCTGTCCTAACCCTTTCATTCTATGATAAGGTAATTTTATACTTTCAGAATAGGACTTTCCTCCTCCAATTGGCATAGTATGGTGTACAAGCGGAAAAGCAAGTGGAGTCATAGGTACTCTTGGGCCATAACTAACCTTGCTCACGAAAAGAAAGTCTCCGATTAGTAAAGATTTTTCCATAGAGGAAGTGGGAATAGTATAGGCCTCAATTAAAAAAGTACGCAAAATAGTTGCCGCAATTACGGCAAAAAGAATTGCATCAAACCAATTTCTGAGTTCGCTTTTTTTCTTCTTTTTTTTCTGTTTTACTCTTTTTTTCCAAAAGGTATAATTAAAGGTTTTCCAAAATAAGGCATCTGCAATAAAAAGCGGAATAAAATAAAGCCACTCCCCATCTATTACATAAACAAAAAAACTCCACACAATAGTGAAAATAATAAACATCACTAATCTAAAAAATCTACCTAATTTATCTTTTAATTTCTTCATGTTTTTTAAAACGATTTTTATATATTTTATTGCATTTTTAGTACATCATTCATGGTAAAAATTCCTTTCTTTCCTATTATCCATTCGGCTGCAACAATTGCACCTATTGCAAATCCGTCTCGGTTTTTTGCGGTGTGTTTTATTTCTATTTTATCTTGTTCGGAGATATAAGTAACACTATGCGTTCCAGGAATATTCTCAACTCTATCAGCAGTTATTTTAATTTCTTTATCTAATATTGCTTGACTGTCCATTGCTAAAGTTTTGGCTGTTCCACTTGGCGAATCTAATTTTTCTAGATGATGAATTTCGTGAATTTTACTTTCGTAATTCTGATTTTTCATCAGTTTGGCTAATTGTTTGTTTAACTGAAAAAAGAGGTTCATACCCAAACTAAAATTGGAGGCATATAAAAAAGCACCCTCTTTATTAGTGCAGAGTTTTTCTATTTCTTTTTTCTTTTCTAACCAGCCAGTAGTGCCAGAAATAACAGGGATTCCACTATTTATTGCATGCGCAATATTTTCAAAAGCAGAAGTTGGAGTGCTAAAATCTATGGCAACATCAACTGATATAAAATCTAATGTATTTGCAGGATTTTTACTAGATGATACAGCTACAATTTCATGTCCATTTTCAGTGGCTAATTCAGAAATTCGCTTTCCCATTTTACCGTTGCCTAATATTGCAATTTTCATAAGGGCAAATCTACAAATTTAACGTTAAACAAAATCCATTAAAGTCGCTAGTTGAAGTAGGGTAAATATGAAATGAAATATCATCAGAAATATCATAATCAAAAAGGTGTGCATCTACAGAGGCATCCACAATATTTAAGATATAAGTTCCCACAAAACACAAAATTGATATTTCCCTATTTCTTCTATAAAAATCTTTTAAAATAAGTAAATCGCCACTACTGTATTCTCCCACAAAATCATCCACTGTACTCGGGTTGTTATCCGTTCTGATAATATAGGCGTCTTTGTATTGCTTGTAACTATTATTATTATCATTTATGTAGTACACAGAGGTAAGAAATCCTGCATAAATAAGGGGGACTTTCCAGTATTTCTTATTGTAAATTTGTCCAAGTCCAGGCAAGGCGGCCGATAGCATTGCTGCTTTTTTGGGTGATTGTATTGGCTTAGATAAATCCTGTGCTTCTACTGCTGAAAAGTAGAAAAAGCAAAAAATAATTAGAAATATTTCTTTGGAAAATTTCAAGAATTAACTTTAATAAGAGAGAGGATTCTCTCAAAATCTTCATCAGAGGAAAATGGAATTATCAATTTTCCATTTCCTTTTTTGTTTGTTTTTAGCTGCACCTGTCTATCTAAATAGTTAGATAACTCATGCATCTTTCTTTGTTTATCAAAAGGCAAGGGAATCATTATTTTTACTCTTTTCTCCTTTGATGTTCTATTGTAGTCTGTTTCAGCAAACTCTCTTACCATTTGTTCGAGTTCTCGCACTGAAATGCCATTGGCCACCGCATCATGGTATAAGTTGATTTGTTTTTGCTTATCCCTTACATTTATCAAAGCCCTAGCATGTCCCATGCTTATTTTTTGACTTTGTAATCCTAATTGAATTTCTTCTGGTAATTTTAGTAATCTTAAAAAGTTGGTAATCGTACTTCTATTTTTACCCACTCTTTCACTACATGCTTCTTGGGTTAAATTACACTCCTCAATTAGTCTTTGAAAACTTAGGGCCACCTCAATAGGATTAAGGTTTTCTCTTTGGATATTTTCGACCAAAGCCATTTCTAGCATTTGCTGATCGTTTGCAATACGGATGTATGCCGGAATTTTTGTTAATCCTACAATTTCAGAAGCTCTTAATCTTCTTTCTCCTGAAATAAGTTGGTATTTATCGAACCCTAATTTACGAACCGTAATTGGTTGGATTATACCTAGCTCTTTAATAGAAACAGCTAGTTCTTTTAAGGATTCTTCATCAAAAATATTTCTGGGCTGAAAAGGATTTGTTTCTATTCTGGAAATACTAATTTCAGGAGTTGCGATATTTGGAAGTATTGCATCTAAACCTCTTCCTAATCCATTTTGTTTTTTATTCATTGCTGTCAATCAATTCTTTTGGCTGAGATTTTCTTTTTTCTTCTTTTTTTAGAAGTTCGCTTGCCAAGTTAAGATAATTTATTGCTCCTTTACTTGTAGCATCATGAATAATTATTGTTTCACCATAAGAAGGAGATTCTCCAAGGCGAACATTTCGGTGAATAATGGTTTTAAAAACCATATCTTGGAAATGGGTTTTTACATCTTCCACTACTTGATTCGAAAGGCGTAAACGCGTATCATACATGGTTAGTAGTAATCCTTCAATTACCAAGTTTTCGTTTAATCTTTGTTGCACTATTTTAATTGTATTTAATAATTTCCCTAATCCCTCCAAAGCAAAATATTCGCACTGAATAGGGATAATAACAGAATCGCATGCCGTTAGGGAATTTAGCGTAATTAATCCAAGTGATGGGGCGCAATCAATAATAACAAAGTCATAATCACCACTTACATCATTTAGCATTTGCTTCATCATATTTTCACGTTTTGGTAAATTTACCAATTCCAATTCTGCACCCACCAAATCGATATGAGCTGGTAAAAGAGACAGGTTAGGTGTTTTGGTTTTTAAGATGATCTCTTTTGCTTTTACTTTTCCCAATAAGCACTCGTAAACTCCCTTTTCTATATTTCTTGGGTCGTGCCCAACGCCTGAGGTGGCATTGGCCTGTGGGTCAGCATCTACCAAAAGTACTTTTTGTTCAAGAACTCCTAGCCCTGCCGCCAAATTCATTGCTGTTGTAGTTTTACCTACTCCTCCTTTTTGATTTGCGATTGCTATTATTTTTGCCATTTGTAATGTTAGGATTTAAGAATTAAGAATATGGATTTAAAGATTTGATAAAAATACAATCAAATACATATAAAAGACATTTATGTAAAAGAGAATTATTAACAAAAAATAGAAGAGTTATTAAATAAAAACAGCCCATTTTATGGGCCGTTTTTTGTTGCGTAAATCTGTTTTGGGGTTTTAATCTACTTATTCAATCTTAATCTTCTTTCTCTTTATTTTCAGAAGCATCTTCTGCTGTTTCTTCTTCTTTTGTATCCTCACTTCCTAAATCATCAAAACTAACTTCTGTAAAATCAGTAGTTGGCTCTTCTTTCTTCTCTTCTTGTTCAACTTCTATTGTCTTTTCTTCTTTCTCAACCTCTACTGTCTTTTCTTCTTCTTTACTTTCTGGTCTAGCTAATGAAATTATCTCTTCTCCTTTTTCTTTTATAATGTAGTCTGTAAATTCACTTAAAGCATCTTTAAAATTTCCAAAATCTTCTTTATAAAGGTAAATTTTATGTTTTTTATAAAAAGGAGTTCCATCCTCATTAAAGTCTCTTTTACTTTCGGTCATTGTTAAATAATAATCTCCAGCTCGAGTGGATCGCACATCAAAGAAATAAGTCCTTCTTCCAGCTCTTACTGCCTTAGAATATATTTCTTCTATCTCTCTTTTTTCTCTCATCTTCTTCTTTTTTTGGTTTCTAATTAGCTCACAAATCTATGAAATTATTTTTAAATGCAATTTAGCTCTCTTTTTTGTTTTGTTTTATAAAAATGTCATAATAGAATCCTTTGCTATTTATAAGCGTTTTGTGGTCGCCTTGCTCTGTTAGTTTTCCATTTTCTAACACAAGGATTAAATCCGCATTTTGTATGGCTGAAATCCTATGGCTAATAATGATAGTTGTTCTTTTGCTTGTCTTTTGTTTAAGGTTTGCTAATATTTTTTGTTCTTTACTGGAGTCGACTGCCGAAAGGCAATCGTCAAAAATAAAAATGGATGGCGATTTGTAAATCGCTCTTGCAATAGCAATTCTTTGTCTTTGTCCGCCAGAGAGTTGTACCCCTCTTTCGCCAACAATGGTTTTAAATTTTTCAGGAAACCTCAAAATATCAGAAGTAAATTCTGCAGTTTCTGCTACTTTTTTAATTTTTTCTTGACTTATTACATCACTTCCAAAGGATATATTTTCTTCAATAGTGCCCGAAAAAAGATAGCCATCTTGTGGCACATAGCCAATCGCTTTTCGGAGAAAATATAGATTGAGTTTTTTTAATTGATTATCTCCCAATAAAATTTCGCCATTTTCGGCATCATAAATTCTGCAAATAAGATTTGCGATAGTCGATTTTCCACAGCCAGTTTTACCAAATATTGCCAAGGTAGAACCTTCTTTAATTTTAAAACTAATATTTTTTAAAGCAGCAATTCCTGTATCTGGATAGGTGAATGACACATCCTTAAATTCGATATCACCTTTTATTGGTGTTTGCGCATTGGTATAATTTACAATTTCCGATTTAGTATTGAGGAATTCATTAATTCTTTCTTGGGATGCTGCCGCTCTTTGAATAAGAGAAGTAACCCAACCCACTGAGGCTACTGGCCAGGATAGCATGTTTACATAGATAATGAATTCAGCAATATTTCCTGTTGTGATATTTCCCATTATCGCCTGTTTGCCTCCAAAATAAACAGTTAGTATTGTGCTAAGTCCAATCATAAAAATAATGAGCGGGAAAAATAAAGCGTCTATTTTAACTAATTTCAAATTTTTACCGGTATAGTCCTTGCAAAGCATGTCAAATTTATGGGCTGAATTTGCTTCATTTCTAAAGGATTTCAAGATAGTAATTCCTGAAAATGTTTCTTGCGAAAAAGTAGTAAGTACCGATAATTGCTTTTGCACTTGTTCACTTCTTCTATTCATTATATTACTGACATAATAGACTGAAATTGCCAATAACGGAAGTGGGAGCAAAACATAAACAGAAAGCGTTGGACTTATTCGAAACATGGTAGTAATGACCAAACAAAAAAGCGTAACAATATTGATGGCATACATTAGTGCCGGCCCTAGGTACATCCTTACTCTGCTAACATCTTCTGTGATTCTATTCATCATATCTCCAGTATTATTTTTCTTGTAAAATGCAATACTCAAATGCTGATAATGATTATAGATTTCGTTTTTTAAATCAAATTCTATTTTCCTACTCATTACAATTATTGTCTGTCGCATAAAAAACATAAAGACGCCTTTCAAAATAGCAAAGAGTATTATTAACCCACCGAATTTCAATAAAATATCAGTATAATCTCCACTAGAAATTTCATGTTTTGCTAATATATCTTTTATACTATCGAATGCTTTTCTTACAAATTCGGCAGGGTAGAGGGCAAAAACATTGGAGATGAAAATAAATATAAAACCAAGTGATAGCCGATAACGGTATTTCCAAAAGTACTTATTAAGGTATGCTAAGTGCTTCAATTTAAGTTGTTTTTATTTTGCTGTAAGGAATAAAATACGTAATTTCGCAAGCCGTTTTTCTTCTGCCCAAAAGTATAAATTATCTGTAAAGTAGAGCAGAAAATAAAATTTAAAAACCATAAAAAATGATTGAATTAAGCGGATTGAATGTAAGTGAGAGGCAAAAAAGTATTATTTTAGACAAAATGGACAAAATGGGACACGAACAAGTCGTATTTTGCAGGGATAAAAAAACAGGATTAAAAGCCATTATTGCAATACACAATACTACAATGGGCCCATCACTTGGTGGAGTTAGAATGTGGGATTATAAGAATGAACTAGAAGCCTTTGAAGATGTACTGCGACTATCAAGAGGGATGACTTATAAAGCTGCCATTTCAGGATTAGAATTAGGTGGGGGAAAAGCAGTTATTTTTGGCGATTCAGCTACTCAAAAATCGAAAGCTTTATTGCGTAGGTTTGGGCAATTTGTGGAAAGCTTGGGCGGTAAATATATTACAGCAGAGGATGTCGGTATGGGACCAAAAGATATGGAATATATCAAAATGGAAACCAATCATGTAACAGGTATAGCAGAGGAATTAGGTGGAAGTGGTGATCCTTCACCGGTAACTGCTTATGGCGTTTATATGGGAATGAAGGCAGCAGCAATGTATCGTTGGGGAAGCGATAGTCTAAAAGGGAGAAGAATATTGGTACAAGGTATTGGGCATGTTGGAGCGCATTTGGTTAAGTATTTGTCAGAAGAAAAAGCGAACATTTTTATTAATGACATAAACAAAGAGAGATTAAATTTTGTATCTGAAAAATATGACACAAAAGTAGTTGAAGCAGAGGCTATTTTTGATTTGAATATGGATATTTATTCTCCATGTGCATTAGGAGCGACACTAAATACAGAAAATATTAATAGATTGAAATGTGAAATAATAGCAGGTGCTGCAAATAATCAATTGGCTGATGAGAATATTCATGCCAGCCAGCTGAAAGAAAGAGGGATTATTTATGCTCCTGATTTTTTGATTAATGCTGGCGGTCTTATCAATGTTTATTCTGAGATAAAAGGATTTTCCAGAGAGAAATCCTTAGAGGAAACCAAGAATATTTATAACACTACTTTGGAAATACTCAACAAAGCTGAACAGGATGATACAACCACAAATGAGGCGGCAATTAGTATTGCTGAACAAAGGTTAGAAGCATATAGTAAAAGATAAAATTTAAGTTCTTAAAAATGATAAACAGAAGGCATATTCGGTTGAAGGTCATGCAGTCTTTGTATGCGTATTTTACTTCAAAAGACCAAGATTTAGCTAAGGCACAAAAACAGATGCTAAGGCAAGCCGATAGTATTGCCCATCTTTATTTTCTTTTATTATCCCTACCCCTTGCTTTGGCTCAATTCTCAAAAGAGTTTCTGAATAGACAAAAGAACAAGTACTTTCCTACGGACGCAGATAAAAATGCGAATGAAAAGTTTGCTGACAATCATCTTATAAAATTGATTGCAGAAGATGAGGTTTTATTAAGTCAGATTAATAAAGTTACTGGACTTTGGCTTAATAACGACCATGATTTAATTCGAAAATTATTTGTAAAGATTTGGAAATCTGATTTGTATAAAGCGTATACTATTTCAAGCCAATCTTCTTTCAAAGAAGATAAAGAATTTTTACTTTCTGTTTTTGATAATTTCATCATTGAGGATGAACTTTTGCATCATATTTTAGAGGAAGAAAGTATTTTTTGGATGGATGATTTGCCCTTTGTGGCCAATATTGTTTATAGTCAGATAAAGGCAACTGAAATACGAGAGAATCATATTATTGCAACTGCTGTATTTAAAAACAAGGATGACAAAACTTTTGCGGAGAAACTTTTTAGCAAAACGATAATCAATCATAAAGAATTTGAAAATATTATTTCTAAAAGGGCGAAAAACTGGGATTTGGATAGGATTGCATCAATGGATCAAATTCTTATTATGATGGCTTTGTGCGAACTAATTTATTTTGATGAGATCCCTGTAAAAGTTACACTAAATGAATATATTGAAGTTGCAAAATATTATAGTACTAGCAATAGTAAAAGCTTCATAAACGGCATATTAGATAAAGTAATAAGTGAGTATAAAAAATCAGGAAAAATTAAAAAAGTAGGGAGAGGCCTTTTAGAATAATTTATAAATTTGTAAAAATAAAAAATGAAAATAATTAAGATAATATTATGCCTATTGATGACAGCAAACTTTGCTTGTAATGATTTGGCAAAAAAAGCTGACACTGGGAAAAAAGAACGAATTTCAGCCAATTTAGTAAATAACCCAATTACAGCACAAGAGGTTAAACAAGAAGGACCACTTCCAGAATTGTCCTTTGAAAAATTAAGTCATAATTTTGGAGAAATTATTCAAGGAGAATCCGTTTCACATCAATTTGTTTTTACCAATACTGGTCATGGCGATTTAATAATTAGTAACGCAAAAGGCAGCTGTGGTTGCACTGTCCCTAAATGGCCAAGAAAGCCAATTACTCCAGGTGAAAAGGCGGAGATAAAAGTTACTTTTAATAGTAATGGCCGTGAGGGCAAACAGAAAAAAACGGTAACTTTGGTAACCAACGCCATACCGAACACAATAGTATTAACCATAACTGGGCTAGTAATTTTGCCCAAAAAACAAAACTAATAATGAATTTGATTTTATTACAAGTAGGAACAGGAAATACATCTATCATCTTTTTTATGCTCATTTTTGCAGTGATGTATTTTTTTATGATTCGTCCACAAATAAAAAAGCAGAAAAAAGAAACAGCCTTCAGGAATGCTCTAAAAGTTGGAGATAAGGTAGTTAGTGTTGGCGGTATTCACGGAAAAATTTCAGAAATGGGCAAGACCACAGTAGTACTTGATGTACATGATTCGGGAAAATTAAAAGTAGAAAAATCTGCTATTTCAATGTTGGCACAAACTGAAATAAAAAGCTAAGATGTATAAAAAATTGCAAGTGTTATTTGGGCGAATAACAACATTCTTGCATTTGAATAAAAAGATAAGTAAGTATTTTATTTTTTTATTGGTTTCTCTGGCTTTTTGGTTTCTAACGGTAATGAGTAAGGAGTATGAAGCCTCTATTTTTATTCCTATTAATTATACTGATTTTCCAGAAAGCAAACAGCTTGTAAATCAACCAGAAAAACAACTGGAGTTAAAAGTAAAATCCCACGGATTTTATTTATTAAATCAAAGACTTTTAAAAACAAAACCCCTTGTTATTTCGATAAATTCATTGACGGAAACAAAAACAAAAAATTATAGTCAAAAGCAGTGGGTTGTAAAACGACATTATAAAAAATTATACAAATTGCTTTCTTCCGATATTATAATTTTAAGCATCACTCCTGATACTTTATTTGTTCGCTTTCAGCAAAAAAAGAGTAAAAAAGTAGCTGTTGTTTTTAGCGGTAATCTCTACTTTAGTTCTCAATACCGATTAAAAGATAAGATTCAACTTGCCCCCGATAGTGTTTTCGTTTTCGGAACAAATGAGAGTCTTTCAGAAATTAATTTTATTGAAACGGATGCTGTTGTTTTTGACAAAGTAGAAAAAGGCATAAAACAAGACATTGATTTATCTGATATTAATGGAATTTCTTTTTCTGAAAAAAAAGTACAAATTTCTTTTGAAGTAGAAAAATTTACAGAAAAAATTATAGCTCTTACGCTAAATCCTATAAATGTACCTAAAGGATATAAAATAAAATTTTATCCACCAAAAGTAGAGGTTGTAACTACTGTTGCTTTTGCCGATTACGATAAGCTTGGACCTTCTTTTTTTGTAGCAGAAGTGGATGTAAATAATTTAGAAGAAAAAAATAAATTGGAAGTGTTGTTAAGAAAACAACCACCTTTTGCTAATGTGGTAAAAATTAAACCAAGCAGAGTGGAGTTTTTGTTGATTAAGAGGTAATTAGTTCTAACAACTATTCTTATCTTTACCACATGCATTTTTTAGATACACCAATAGAGTATTTGAAGGGGGTTGGCCCTTTGAGAGCTGAACTCTTAAAAAAGGAATTAAGCATTTTTACGTTTTCTGATTTACTGCATTATTATCCTTTTCGCTATACCGACAGAAGTGTTATTCATAAAGTATCAGAGCTAAGTGCAGACATGCCATATATTCAGCTAAAAGGAAAGATTATTCGCTTTGAGGAAAAGGGGCAAAAAAGAGCAAAACGATTGATCGCATATTTTCAGGATGGAACGGGAATTACGAAACTCATTTGGTTTAAAGGTATTAGTTGGATTAAAAAAGGTATAAAAAGGGATACAGAATATTTGGTTTTTGGCAAACCCTCCTCTTATCAAAATAAAATAAATATTGTACATCCTGAAATGGATATTTTTGAAAAACAACAATCTATTTCTTCCTCTTTGCAAGCAGTATATCATTCTACTGAATATTTAAGCAGTAAAGGGCTTAATAGTAGAGGAATACGAAAGTTGATTATAATTTTACTTCCACAAATAAAAAACAAGATTGAGGAAACATTATCAGAAAATTTACTTAATAAATTAAAACTGCCAAAAAGAGAAGATGCACTAATAAATATTCATTCTCCAACAGATACAAATAAGCTAGAAAGAGCCCAAAAAAGATTAAAATTTGAGGAGTTTTTTTTCTTGCAATTTCACCTTTTGAAAATGAAGCTCACAAGGATAAAAAAACACAAGGGTTTTATTTTTGAAAAAGTAGATAACTATTTTAATAATTATTTCAAAAATCATCTGCAATTTGAATTAACAAATGCACAAAAAAAAGTGCTGAAAGAAATAAGAGCAGATGTAAAAAGAGGGGCTCAGATGAATCGGATTTTGCAAGGAGATGTTGGTAGTGGAAAAACACTGGTGGCACTACTCAGCATGCTTATGGCAGTGGATAATAACTTTCAGTCATGCATGATGGCGCCAACTGAAATTTTAGCGCATCAGCATTTCAAAAACATATCGCATGAGCTGAAAGAATTAGACTTGAAAGTAGCAATATTAACTGGCTCCACAAAAACAAAAGAACGTAAAGGATTACACCAGCAATTAGAAAATGGTGAAATTGATATACTAATTGGAACACATGCGCTTTTAGAAGATAAAGTAATTTTTAAAAATTTAGGATTTGTAGTTATTGATGAACAACACCGCTTTGGGGTAGCGCAAAGGGCAAAACTCTGGAAAAAAAACACAACTCCTCCACACATCTTGGTGATGACGGCAACCCCAATTCCAAGGACACTTTCTATGACGCTTTATGGCGATTTGGATGTATCGATAATTGATGAATTACCTCCTGGAAGGAAAGAGATAAAGACACTTTGGCGCTCGGATAGTAGCAGATTGAAAGTGAATAAATTTATGCACGAACAAATTGCTTTGGGCAGACAAATCTATATTGTTTATCCGCTTATTCAAGAGAGCGAAAAGTTGGATTATAAAGATTTAATGGATGGTTTTAAAGCAATTTCAGTAGAGTTTCCAATGCCAAAGTTTCAAGTAAGTGTAGTGCACGGACAAATGAAGTCGGAAGATAAGCAGTATGAAATGAAACGCTTTTCAGAAGGGGTAACCAACATAATGGTGGCAACTACCGTTATTGAGGTCGGAGTAGATGTGCCTAATGCAAGCGTAATGGTAATTGAAAGTGCCGAACGATTCGGACTTTCACAACTGCATCAATTAAGAGGAAGGGTTGGTAGAGGTGGTAAGCAATCTTATTGTGTGCTTCTAAGCGGACATAAAATTAGTAATGAAGGCAGATTGCGACTGGAAACCATGGCTACTACCAATGATGGCTTTAAAATTGCGGAAGTGGATTTAAAATTAAGAGGTCCTGGCGATATGATGGGTACTAGACAAAGCGGTATGCTCAATTTCAAAATTGCTGATTTAGTAAAAGATGGAAAAATATTGGAGTTTGCCAGAAATGAAGCAATCAATTTATTAAAAGAAGATGAAAGTTTGGAAAAAGCAGAGAACATTAATATTGCTCGAACTTACAGGCCTTATGCTAAGCAGAGGATGGGATGGAGTAGGATTTCTTAATTTGTATACAAGCTAATGAATTTGTCAATTGTTTCATTCTTTTATTGGTTATTTTTCACATTAGTCTTTTCCACTTTTTTCAAATCCAGTAAATTCATGGCATTGCTATTAAAGCCACTTATATTGGGCTGAGAAAAACGCAAAACTTGGTCGTAATAAAGTGGAACAATAGCAGCTTTCTCCATTATCATTTCATCCATTTTTCGGTAAAGTAAGTAGCGAATACTATCCCTTACTTCATGGACTGCTTCTTGGTAGAGTAAGTCGTATATTTCACTTTTAAAGTGGGTATAGTTTGGTCCATTAGGACAAAAGTTTTTAGAATAAAAAAGGGCTAAATAATTTTCTGCATCTGCATAATCAGCAATCCAACTTCCCCTAAAAAAAGATAATTTAGAAGTAGCAACCATTTGCCTGTGCGTGGATGGAGGATTTACTTCAATTTTAATATTTAATCCAATTTCAGATAAGGAGTTTTGGATGTATTCGCATAAATCCAAATAAGAAGAAGTAGTACTTAATGTAATTTCCGTACTTAAATCAAATTTACTTTCCTGAATTAATTGTTTTGCTTTTGCAGGATTATAATTATATCCTTTCAGTTTTTCTGAAAAAGAAGGTAATCCTTTTGGAACAAAACCCTGCACGGCAGGAGTTCCAATATTGTTGCGGAGGAATTTGAGCATTTTTTTCCTATCAAAACCATAATTAATGGCTTGTCTAATTTTAAGCGGTAAAGCATCTTCCATCAAAAAACCCAAATATTCGGTATTCAAATAGGGCTGGGATTGTAAAATTATTTTGCCTTTGTATTTTTCCCTCAAACTGCCATCTCTATTTAAAATTTCATCTTTGTATGAGCCGTCAATTCCAGATATAAAATCAAGATTTCCTTTGAGAAACTCAAGAAAAGCAGCTTGTTTATCCTTTACAAATGTAATGGCAATGGCATCTAAAAATGGAAGTTGCTTCCCATCTTCTTTCTCAAAATAATTTGGGTTTTTTCTGAAAACTAATTTTACCCCATCCTTCCAGTATTGAAATTGAAACGGTCCTGTGCCAATTGGATTTTCTCTGAAATTGGTATTTTTCATAATTTCCTTAGGAACAACTGAGCAATATTGCATGCAAAGAAGCCCTAAAAAAGGGGGGAAAGGTTTTTGCAGATTTATCTCAAAAGTAGAATCGTTTAATGATTTATAGCTTTCTACATTGGAGAGAACCCATGCGCCAGGAGCTGCCAATTCTTTACTTTTTAATCTATCAAAACTAAATGTAAAATCGGATGCTACTACCCTTCTTTCCTTTTCAAAAATGGGGTGCGCATGAAAGAATACATTTTTTTGTAAAAAGAAAGTGTAATCCAAGCCGTCCTCTGAAATTTCCCAGCTTTTTGCAATAGAGGGCATCACTTCCAAATTATTATTTAGTTGAACTAAGCCACTGAAAAGCTGATTGCATGCCCAAATGGTTGCTTGGTCCTTTGCAAAAGCAGGGTCAAGTGTTGCAATACCAGAGGCTTGATTATACCTAAAAATAGATAGATTCTCATCCTGTATATTTTTACCGCAGGACAAAAGAAAAAAGAAGAATAAAAAAAAACCAAATTTAAAATTCATAAAAAAAATTAATCTGGCTAAAATTAGAAAATAATTTTTTATCTCATCAAATTTACTTCATAATATATATAAGGAAGTTTAGTATTTTAGTAAAATAGTATATTTCAAATTAGAGATTTTACCATTCCCTAAATCCCATAGCCAAGAATTCGGATTCCCTATTGACAAATCTTGAAACTCTACAATTAAAGAGCCGCAAGCTGAGGTAGAATCAATAGTTGAAAAATCAGCCGTAACCTGTGAGGATGCACTATATGTCATCAACATGGCTAAAAGGATTAGGAAATAGTAAATAATCTTACTTGTATTAAGATTGAAATTTATTTTAGATAAAAAGTGTAGTAAAACTATAGTCATAACTTTGTGGGTTTTAGTTGTTATTACCTAAAACGTACGATTGCAAACAAAGGTTACAAAAGCTAAAAATGATAAAGGATTTTCTACTTTTGCAAAATGTTAAAAAATAAATTGGTTGCCTTTTATACTCTTGGTTGTAAACTCAACTTTTCGGAAACTTCTACTATTGGCAGGCAGCTTTCTGATATTGGATATAGAAAAACTGATTTTGAAAATAAAGCCGATTTGTATGTAATCAATACCTGCTCGGTGACAGAAAATGCAAATAGAGAATGCAGAAGAATTATCAGAAAGGCAAAGAAAACCGCCCCAAATTCAAAGGTGGTAGTTACTGGCTGTTATGCGCAACTAAAACCAAAAGCGATTGCTGAAATAAGTGGGGTAGATATGGTATTAGGAGCAAATGACAAATTCAATTTACCCAAATTATTGAATACTATTAACGAAAAACAAACAGAAAAAATACATGGCTGTGAAATAGATAATTTAGATTATCATAGTTCTTATTCATTAAATGATAGAAGCCGTTCTTTTTTGAAAATTCAGGATGGATGTGATTATCCGTGTACCTATTGCACCATACCACTTGCCAGAGGGAAAAGTAGATGTGACAGCATTGAAAATATTATCAAAAATGCGGAAAATATAGCAGTAAATGGGATTAAAGAAATTGTATTAACGGGAGTAAATATTGGGGAGTTTATAGATATTAATACAAAAAATAATTTTTATGATTTAATCAAAAAATTGGAAAAAGTTGAGGGGATTCAACGCTACAGAATTTCATCTATTGAACCCAACCTCATAACAAATGACATCATTGACTTTGTAAAAAAATCCAACAAATTTATGCCTCACTTTCATATTCCTATGCAATCGGGTTCGGATGCTATTCTGGGCAAGATGAAAAGAAGATACAACAGCACAGTTTACGGAAATAAAGTTCAGGCTATTATAAAAGCCATCCCAAATGTTTGTATTGGAGCAGATGTAATTGTGGGTTTCCCTGGTGAAACTGAGCAGGAGTTTGAAAAAACGCTTCACTTTATAAAAGATTTGCCAATTTCCTATTTGCATGTTTTTTCTTATTCAGAAAGAGAAAATACAGAAGCAATTCATTTTGATGGTGTTGTTAGTAAGAAAAAAAGAAGTGAAAGAAGCAAACAATTAAGAATCCTTTCTGAGAAATTACAAAGAAATTTTTATCAAAAATATTTACTTACTGAGCAAAATGCACTATTTGAAAGAGAAAATAAAGATGGATTTTTGTATGGATTTACTGAGAATTATATTAGAGTAAAAATTCCTTTTTCTGAAAAGCATGTGCAAAGAAAAATAAAAATAAAACTACTTTCCTTTGATAAAAATAGCAATATCCTTTCCGAAAAACTAACAACTAATAACTGACAACTAGCAACTAAATTATGTACCCAACCATCAGCCATCTTATTTATGATTTATTTGGGGTAAACATTCCCTTGCCCATACAAACATTTGGATTTTTTGTAGCTATTGCTTTTTTGGCGGCCAGCTGGCTGTTAACCTTAGAGTTAAAACGAAAAGAAAAAGAAGGACTGATTGAAAGTAGCAAAGTAAAAACCTTAATAGGAAAAGGACTATCTGTTTCAGATATTTTATCTACTATTTTTTTTAGTTTCCTGATAGGGTTTAAAGGTATTGAAGCTCTATTTCATTATTCCGATTTGGTGGTTAATCCGCAAGGATTTATACTCTCATCAAGAGGGCATTTTTTTGGCGGAGTCATTATTGCTATTATCTCATTGTATTTGAAATGGAAAGAAAATAAAAAAACAAAGTTAGAAACTCCACAGTGGATAGAAAAAGAAATTCATCCCCATGAGTTGGTCGCTAATATGACCATGATAGCGGCAATTTCAGGAATAATTGGCGCTAAGCTTTTTCATAATTTAGAAAATATAGGAGAATTTTTGACTGACCCAATAGGGCAACTCATGGCTTTTAGCGGACTTACCTTTTATGGAGGATTGATTGCTGGGGCAATTGCTGTAATTTGGTATGGGAAAAAGTATAAAATAAAACCTTTAATTCTTTCAGATGCTGCCGCCCCTGGGCTTATGATTGCTTATGGTATTGGACGGATTGGTTGTCAACTTTCTGGTGATGGCGACTGGGGAACTACTAATTTAGCACCTAAGCCTGAATGGATGAATTTTCTCCCTGACTGGATGTGGAGTTATAATTTTCCACATAATGTCCTTAACTCTGGAATACCAATGGAGGATTGTGGGGATGCATTTTGGGAACCCTATTGTTCTCAGTTAGCGTACCCTGTATGGCCTACTGCTTTTTATGAGGTTGTAATGGGAATTCTTATTTTTTCTTTTCTATGGAGTATTCGTAAAAGGATAAAAGTTGCTGGAATTATGTTTTGTACCTATTTAGCATTAAATGGTGTAGAACGCTTTTTTATTGAAAAAATAAGAGTGAATACTGAGTATAATATATTGGGTGGCATTACACAAGCGGAAATTATTTCTTCTTCTTTGGTATTAATAGGTGTTGCAGGTTGTTTCTATTTATTTAGAAACTCTAAGCAATAATAAACCTACAAAAGTAAGTGCCCCATTGAGTATCAATAGTTCAAAACTAAACACATAATTTAACCAAGCCTCAGAATTGATGTTGATATAGTATGTTGTAAATGGAGAAACAATAGCCAATAGTGGCACCCATTTATCTTGTACATTCCATTTGGTAAACAGTCCAAAAGCATACATTCCAAGTAGTGGTCCATAAGTGTAACCCGCTAACTGAAATAAAGCATCAATTACGCTATCATCATTCAATGATTTTATAATCAAAATTACACCAACCAATACCAAAGAAAAAAGTAAATGCACTCCTTTTCGGGTTCTGATTTGTTTTTGCTGATTGCCCTCTTCTTCAAAATCTAAAATATCCACACAAAAGGAAGTTGTTAAAGAAGTAAGAGCAGAATCGGCTGAGGAGTAAGCAGCCGCAATCAATCCTAAAATAAAGAATACCCCTAAGGTAATTCCCAATTCGCCACTCAATGCTACTTTAGGGAACAGTTCATCAGGATGATTAAATACAATACCTTGCTTATTAGCATAGATATAAAGCAATGCACCCAAACTTAAAAATATCAAATTTACCACAACCAATGCCCCCGAAAACCAATAGATATTTTTCTGTGCATCTTTAACATTTCGGCAACTCAGATTCTTTTGCATCATATCTTGGTCAAGCCCTGTCATTACAATCGCAATAAATATTCCTGCCAAAAACTGCTTTCCAAAATGCAGTTTCCCTTCCCAAAAAAAGATTTGGGAATAATCACTATCGTTAATAGTGGCCACAAGGGAAGAAAAACCCAAATTTAATTCATCTGAAATAAGGTAAATACTCATTCCAACTGCTATCAGCATAAATAGGGTTTGCAAGGTGTCGGTCCAAATAATAGTTTTTATTCCACTCCTAAAAGTATATACCCATATCAGCAGAACTGTAATAAGTACCGTAACAATATAGGGCACTCCAAAATCATCAAATATTGCCATCTGCAACACATTCGCCATTATATAAAGCCGCAAGGAAGCCCCAATTACTCTGCTCAATAGAAAGAAACTCGCTCCTGTTTTATAGCTGCTATTTCCAAATCGTGTTTTCAGATAACCATAAATGGAAGTAAGGTTAAGCCGATAATAAAGTGGAATCAGTACTAAGGCAATAATCATATAGCCAACAAAGAAACCAAAGGTCATTTGCATGTACGAAAAAGCGGAAGCATCTACTTTCCCAGGAACCGAAATAAATGTAATGCCGGAAAGGGTTGCACCCAACATCCCAAAAGCTACAATATACCAGGGTGATTTTTTATCCCCAAGGAAAAAACTGGCATTACTATCCGACTTTCCTGTGAGGTAAGAGATGATAATTAATACTAAAAAATAAGCAGCAATTACTATTAATATGAGCGTTGATGACATATAATGTTTTGTTTTGACAAATCTATCAGAATTATTAAGAATACAACTATATTTGCAAAATGAACTTTCCATCTAAACTTGTTGAAACAGCCGTAAACCACCTTTCTCGCTTACCGGGAATTGGTAAAAAATCGGCTTTACGCCTAGTATTACACATGCTAAAACAAGAAAAAATACAGGTTCAGCAATTTGGAGAATCTTTCATCCGACTCATCAATAATATCAGTTATTGCAAAGCTTGTTATAGTATTTCCGATTTAGAACTTTGTGAGGTATGTGCAAACCCAAAACGAGATAAAAATATTATTTGTGTGGTAGAAGATATCAGGGTAATGATGGCCATTGAAAATACCATGCAATTCAAGGGTGTTTACCATGTGCTTGGTGGACTTATTTCCCCAATGGATGGTATTGGTCCATCTGAACTTAGAATAGAAGAATTAGTAGAAAAAGTAAAAGATAACTCAATAAAGGAAGTGATTTTTGCGTTAAGCACTACCATGGAAGGCGATACTACCAATTACTACCTTTTCAAACGATTGAAAGAATTCGATATTTCTGTTTCCATAATTGCCAGAGGAATTGCTATTGGTGATGAACTAGAATACACGGATGAACTTACCTTAGCCTCAGCTATTTCAAGCCGTTTACCATACGAAAATTCCTTAGTGAATTAGATTTCCAGAATGACAAAATTATCCGTAATAATTGTTAGTTACAATGTTAAGTTTTTTTTGGAACAATGCTTGCGTTCTTGTTTAAAAGCCATCCGAAATTTGGATGCTGAAATTATAGTTATCGACAATCATTCTGTAGATGAATCGGTAGAAATGGTAAAGGTAAAATTTCCAGATATTCAACTTATAAGCAACCTTAAAAATGTAGGATTTTCCAAAGCCAATAATCAGGCAATTCTGAAGGCAAAAGGAGAATTTATTCTGCTTTTAAATCCAGACACTCTAGTTGAAGAAGATGCTTTTGAAAAAGCAATTAAATTTATGCAAGAACAAAAAGATGTAGGAGCAGTTGGAGTGCAAATGATTGATGGAAAAGGGGAGTTTTTGGATGAAAGTAAAAGAGGAATCCCTGATTTTAAAACTTCCCTGTTTAAGTTTTTAGGATTGCATAAGTTTTTTCCAAAATCAAAAACTTTCAATCACTATTATTTAGGAAATCTAGATAAAGACGACAGGCATGAAGTAGAGGTATTAGTTGGTGCTTTTATGCTTATTAGAAAATCTGTGCTAGATAAAGTTGGTCTTTTTGACGAACAGTTTTTTCTGTATTGGGAAGATACTGACCTTTGTATGCGAATTGCAGAAAAGGGCTATAAAAATTATTATTTAGGCGACATTAAAATCATACATTACAAGGGGGAAAGCAACAAAAGACACACGCTTAGCTTTACCATTGGCTTTAATAAATCCATGATTGCGTTTGTAAAAAAACATTTCAGCAAACACCCTCTTTTTTTACCCCTGATAAAAATGGCCACTCTTGTAAAATCACTTATTGTATTGGTAAGAGATTTTGTCAAGATATTTTCACTTCCAATTATCGATTTCTCTACCATGTATTTTGGCCTGCTACTTTTAACAAATTATTGGGGGGGAAATTATGCCCCTTATCCTTTCTCAGAAACTTTTACAAATTTGATAATTCCTTCTTATATTTTTATTTGGATTATTTCCTTATTTTTTAGTGGAGCATACGATAAACCATTTAGAATAAATCGTGTGGCAAGAGGAGTAATTTTTGGACTTTTAGTAATAGCGACTTTCTCTAACTTTTTTAATGCCATTCGTTTTTCAAGAGCAATAATAATTGTTGGTGGAATTTTAGTTTTTACTTTGTTCGTTTTTTTAAGATTTCTCTACAGAATCTTTAGTCATCAGGATTTAGATATTGCAGAAAAAAGAGTGATGAATCTTTTACTTTTATCTGAAAAAGCTGAATTTGAAAGAGCAGAAAAAATTATATCTAATTCCAAACATAATACCCAACTTATTGGCTATTTGAACCAAAAAGGAGAGAATGGTGCATTAGGCTCTTTTTCTGAACTAAAAAAAGTCATCAAAAAACATAAAATAGATGAAGTGGTTTTTGCAAGTTTGGACATTAGCTTTAAAGATATCATTAAATGGCTTATTTCCCTTTCTGGAACTTCTTTAAATTTCAAGATTCTACCAGAAAATAGCCACTTCCTTATCGGTAGTAATTCCAGAGAAACATTGGGAGATTATTATTCACCAGACTCAAATTGGGAACTTGCTAAAACAGCCAACAAGCGAAATAAAAGAGTGTTTGATTTTCTGTTTTCTTTTTTATTTTTAATTTTCGCGCCAATTCTTATGTGGTTTTGCAGTTCCCCTACTCAGTTTGTAAAAAATATGATAAGCATATTGAAAGCCAAAAAAACTTTTGTGGGCTTTAATGAAAAATACGAATCGCATTTTCCAAATATCCGAAAAGGCATACTTTCTCCTACCTCCTATCTTAAAATAGAAGATATTGATAGCAAAGAGATTCGAAATATAAATATGCGTTACGCTAAAGATTATAGTGCTAGAAATGATTTATATATTATTTTTAAGTGCTTAAATCAACTTGGGTAATACACAATCTTTACAATACTTTTTTAGTATTTTTGCAAACTATTAAATTGAAAATGATAAAATGGCAAGAGTAGAATTAATTATGCCCAAAATGGGAGAAAGCGTATCTGAAGCCACGGTAATTTCATGGGCTAAGCAAGTAGGAGAAATGGTAGAATTAGATGAAACCATTATTGAAATTGCTACCGATAAAGTAGATTCTGAGGTTCCATCAACTCATGAAGGAAAATTAGTAGAGCAACTTTTTCAGGCAGATGATGTTGTGCAAGTTGGACAAGCATTTGCTATTTTAGAAACGGATGGCGGTGATGATACTCCATCAGAAACACCGACAAAAGTAGAGGAAAAAGTAATAGAAAAAGAAGTTACAAAAGTAGTTGAAGAAACTAAAACTGCTCCAATTACAAATGCTGGGGACAGATTCTATTCGCCACTAGTAAAGAGTATAGCAAAATCTGAAGGAATTGCAATGGACGAATTAGATGCTATTAAGGGAACAGGAAAAGAAGGTAGAGTAACAAAATCAGATATGGCATCCTATATCAAAACAAGAGGGACTGTTGCTGTTGCAAAAGTAGAAAAACCTATTCCACCAGTAACTCCTGTTCCACAACATACTTCTACTCCGCCAGCTAATACGGGTGATACAGAGATTATTGAAATGGACAGAATGCGTAAACTGATTTCTGCACACATGACTATGTCCAAGCAGACCTCTGCACACATTACTTCTTTTGTAGAAGCGGATATGACCAATATTGTAAATTGGAGAAATAAAGTAAAAGCAGACTTCAAACAAAGAGAAGGACAAAACATCACCTTTACTCCTATTATTATTGAGGCAATGGCAAAAGCTGTTAAGGATTTCCCAATGATAAATGTTTCGGTGGAAGGAACAAATATCCATATTCACAAAAATATCAATATCGGAATGGCGGCAGCACTTGCTGATGGAAATTTAATTGTTCCGGTTATAAAAGAGTGTCAGAACAAAAACTTAGTTGGCATTACTAAGGCAGTAAATGATTTGGCTACAAGAGCAAGAGGTGGAAAATTAAAACCTGATGATATTCAGGGTGGAACAATCACTATGACTAATGTTGGTACTTTTGGCAATCTGATGGGAACGCCAATTATCAATCAACCACAAGTAGCTATTTTGGCTTGTGGAGTTATAAACAAAAAACCTGTTGTTTTGGAAATAGAACATGGAGATGTTATTGCAATTCGTCATATGATGTTCCTCTCTCTTTCTTACGACCACAGAGTTGTAGATGGAGCGCTGGGAGGGCAATTTGTAAGAAGAGTAGCGGATTACTTGGAACAGTTCGACACTAAGACAATTGTATAAAAGTTAACTGTTTGGTATTTGTAATAATTTATAAACTTAACATCTAACCTATTGCCGGATTATTTTTTAATAAAACATAAAGAGCAAGTAATATTAAAACGCAAGGAAAATCAGCAGTTTTTCAAGCGCTTAAAAAAAGTAAAACCAAAGGTATTGGATAAGTTAATTCATCCTTTACATGAGGAGGTTTTTGCTTGTACTGATTGCCTGAAATGTGCGAATTGTTGCACCACTACTGGTCCTTTATTTACGGATAAGGATATTAGCAGAATTTCAAAACACCTCCGGATAAAACCCTCCGAATTTACTGAAACGTATTTGCGTATTGATGAGGATAGGGATTATGTATTGCAATCTTTGCCTTGTACTTTTTTGGGAGCAGATAATTACTGTAGTATTTATCAAGTGCGTCCAAAGGCTTGCCGTGAATTTCCGCATACCGATAGAATAAAGCAACATCAACTGCTAAAACTTACAGAAAAGAATATTGAGGTTTGTCCTGCAGTTTTTGAAATTGTAGAAAAACTGAAAAAGGAATTTTAAGAAATTGGCGAACTTGTAGTAAGTTATCGGAGATGTTATGACTTTGTTTGTCAATTTGCACTAACCTAATTGTTATTGCGTTAACTAAAAACATAGATAAATAACCTATGAAAAAAACAGTTAATTATCTCGCTTATCTAATTTTATCACTAAGTATAATTAATGGAATATTTCAAGAGTTCTATGCTGTAGATCCCGAATATTATATACCTATGATTATTTTTATTATTGGATTTGGCTTTTTGATTATTGGAAAATATTTAATTAAAGGAAAGCAGGTTTAGTAAATCAAATACTTCTTTCTTATTTTCCTGAACTTATCTAGTCCCTCTTCCCAAGTCTCTTTAATTTCTTTGGCTGTTTTCCCTGCTATAATTTGTAATCTTAGTTGATTTGTTCCTGCTAGTTTATCAAAAAAGGTATTGAAGAAATTCTCTTTTTCAGGACATTGCTTGTAAGATTCAACTACCCAATTTAAGTTTATGGCAGTCAAATAGTTTTCCTGAAAGCGTAAATCTGTTCCAAAGCATTCTATATTTTCATGTTTAGGAAACTTACTTCCATCTCTACTTTCAGGGGTAAAGGAATAGTTGCTTTCCAAATAAGGCGCTCCAAAATGCTGAAAAGGAGAATCAGTTCCCCTACCAATACTTATGCTTGTTCCTTCAAACAAACAAAGGCTAGGGTACAAATTAATTGCTCTAACATTGGGTAAATTAGGAGAAGGTTTTATCGGTAAGTCATAAGTCATTTCATGGGTGTAATTTTCCATTTCAATAACAGTTAAATTACAGTTGATGGAAATCCAACCCTCACCATTTATCATTTTAGCATATTCACCAACAGTCATTCCATGCACAATGGGTATAGGATGCATCCCCACAAAAGATTGGAAAGTAGTATCCAGAATGGGGCCATCAACATAATGTCCGTTTGGGTTGGGCCTGTCTAGTACTATTACTTTTATGTTGTTTTCTGCTGCCGCTTCCATTACATAGTGTAGTGTAGAAATATAAGTGTAAAATCGTACTCCCACATCTTGTATGTCAAATAGTAAAATATCTATTCCTTCTAATTGTTCTGCATAAGGTTTTTTATTGCTACCATAAAGAGAGATAATAGGAAGTCCTGTTTTTACATCTATTCCATCTTCAATTTTTGCTCCTGCATCTTCCTTTCCTCTAAAGCCATGTTCTGGGGAAAATACTTTTACTATATCTACTCCTAAGCTAAGTAAGCTGTCTACCAAGTGTGTAGTACCAATCCTAGAAGTTTGATTGCCTATAACGCCTACTTTTTTATCTTTCAAAAGCGGTAAGTAGCTTTCTGTTTGTTCAGCTCCTAATTTTAGGATTTTTTCTTTTTGGCAACTAAAAAGTAAGCAGCAGGAAATTAAAAGGAATATTTGCGTTATTTTAGCCATCCGTATTTATGAATGTAGAATATTTTATAGCAAAGCGATTGATAAGCGCAAAGGAAGGGAATAATCGCCTTTCTCGCCCCATAATTCGCATAGCAATTTTGGCTATTGCACTTTCGGTGGCAGTGATGCTCATTTCCATTGGGGTTGTTAAAGGTTTCAAAAAGGACATTGCCGACAAAGTTATAGGTTTTGGATCGCATATTCAAATCACCAATTTTTCTAATAATAATTCTTATGAAACTGGGGCGATAAGCAAAAATCAGGATTTTTATCCTACAATTGAACAGGAAGATGGGATACAGCATATTCAGGTTTTTGCCACAAAAGCTGGCATTATTAAAACTAAAGATGAAATTCATGGTGTGGTATTAAAAGGGGTAGGTAGTGATTTTAATTCTTCTTTTTTTGAAAGTAATTTAGTAGAAGGAAAAGTGCCTATTTACAATGACACCCTAACTTCAAGCAGAGTATTGATTTCTAAAAAGATTGCGGATTTATTGGCTTTACAATTAGAAGAAAAACTCATTATGTATTTTGTGCAGGATCCTCCAAGAGTTCGAAAGTTTGTTGTTTCTGGAATTTATGCTACCAATTTGCAGGAGTTTGATGATCTCTATGTTTTTGGTGATATAAGGCACATTCAAAATTTGAATAATTGGGGAAGCGATTCTGTTGGTGGTTTTGAAATTACGATCAGTAATTTTGATAATTTGGATGCTCAAACCCAGATGGTGGATGAAAAAATCTATTACGATTTAAACGCACAAAGTATAAAAGAGATAAATCCTCAAATTTTTGATTGGCTCAAATTGCAGGATATCAATGTAAATGTTATTATTTTTTTAATGCTAATTGTTGCAGGAATCAATATCATTACAGCACTTTTAATTCTTATTTTAGAACGCACCAAACTCATAGGAATACTCAAAGCAATTGGTCAAAGCAATTGGTCGGTCAGAAAGGTGTTTTTATACAATGCTACTTACCTTATTGCAAAAGGATTATTTTGGGGAAATCTATTAGGGCTTGGGATGGCTTTATCCCAAAAATATTTTCATATTATTAGTTTAGATCCGGCAACATATTACATGAGTTCTGTGCCTATATATTTTACTTTTACAGATGTGATACTACTAAATTTTGGAGCCATGTTTATTTGCCTTTTGATGCTAATTTTACCGACCTTTCTTATTACTAAAATCACTCCAATTAAAGCAATAAGGTTTGAGTAAATTTTGGTAGTTTTGCACCACCAAAAATTTAAGATAAATTTTAATGAACTATTACAATAACATCATAGAAACAATAGGTAACACGCCACTAATTAAGCTCAATAAAGTAGTGGTAACGGACGCCTTGGTTTTGGCAAAAGTGGAAACCTTTAATCCTGGGCATTCCATAAAAGATAGGATGGCTTTAAAAATGATTGAAGATGCAGAAAAAGATGGGAGATTAAAAAAGGGAGGAACAATTATTGAAGGAACTTCTGGGAATACAGGCATGGGGTTGGCACTGGTTGCCATCCAGAAGGGGTATAAATGTATTTTTGTAATGGCTGACAAGCAATCCAAAGAAAAGATGGATGTTTTGCGTGCTATGGGTGCTGAGGTGGTGGTTTGCCCAACAGATGTTCCACCTGAAAGTAAGCTTTCTTATTATTCAGTGGCCAAAAGATTAACCAAGGAAACGCTAAATTCTTGGTATGTAAATCAGTATGATAATTTGTCAAATACGCTTGCACATTATGAAAGCACTGGTCCTGAAATTTGGAAACAAACGGATGGTAAAATCACCCATTTGGTTGTTGGGGTTGGTACTGGTGGAACAGTTTCAGGAACGGCAAAATACTTAAAAGAACAAAATCCAAATATTAAAGTTTGGGGGATTGATACTTATGGTTCAGTTTTTAAAAAATACCATGAAACAGGCGAGTTTGATAAAAATGAAATTTATCCCTACATTACAGAAGGAATTGGAGAAGATATATTGCCAGAAAATGTCAATTTTTCTTTAATTGATCATTTTGAAAAAGTGAATGATAAAGATGGTGCAATTATGGCAAGAAGATTAGCTCGTGAGGAAGGAATTCTAGTAGGCTATTCAGCAGGAAGTGCAGTGGCTGGGATTAATCAATTAAAAGATAATTTTACAAAACAGGATGTGGTGGTTGTTATTTTTCACGACCATGGTACACGTTATGTTGGCAAGCTCTTTAATGATGATTGGATGAAGAAAATGAAATTCTTATAATAAGAATTTAGACTACAGATAAAAATTAAAGCCGAGCAATGCTCGGCTTTTTTAGTTGTAACTTCTCCCTTAAAAAGGGGATACCCTAAGAATTGGGAGAGGGATATTGTCATTGTGAATAAAATGATTAATCTATTATCTCATATCTAATTTCTTTTAGTCTAATTCCAAAAGTTATTAACTTTTTCAAAAGTCAGTCAAAAACTAAATGGTTGACTTTTTTTGTTTTTCTACATTTACACTTCTCAAATTTGAGCTTTTAAAATTTATTTATGTATCTGATATTCGACACGGAAACTACAGGTCTTCCTCAAAATTGGAAAGCTCCTTTAACCGATTTTGACAATTGGCCAAGATTAGTGCAATTGGCATGGCAAGTGCATGATATTGAAGGAAAATTAATTGATGTACAAAATTATATTGTAAAGCCAGAAGGCTTTGATATCCCATATAATGCTGCAAAAATTCATGGAATTTCTACCGATAGAGCTGAAAAAGAAGGCATGCCACTTGTTGAGGTTTTGGAGATATTTATGCAAGATTTGGAAAAGGTAAAATTTATAGTTGGGCACAATGTTAGCTTCGACAATAACATAGTTGGTTGTGAATTTTTACGAAAAAAAAAGTCCAACCTTTTACAATCCATGCCAGCAATTGACACCAAAGATGACGCTACTGATTATTGTCAGATTCTTGGTGGGAGAGGAGGAAAATTCAAATGGCCAAAACTTATTGAATTACACCAAAAACTTTTTGGAGAAGATTTTGCGGAGGCGCATAATGCATCAGCTGATGTGGAGGCAACTGCAAGATGCTTTTTAGAACTTTTACGCTTGGATGTAATCTCCTATTCAAAAGCGGGAATGAGTACTGAGCAATTCCAAAAGTATAAAGATAAAAATCCAAATCCTATTGAGTTGATTGGATTAAATATTGAGCCATACAAGGCAATAAATGAAGAAAAGGAGCAGCATAAAAAAGAGGAGAAAATAGAAGAAAAAACCGAGATTGAACAAAGCAAACCTTTTTCTGTTTCAGTTTTTGCACATTTGCATTTGCATTCTCAATATTCTGTTTTGCAAGCTACTCCAAATATCAAACTCTTAGTGCAAAAAGCAGTGGATGAAAATATGCCAGCCGTTACCCTAACTGACCACAGCAATATGTTTGGCGCCTTCAAATTTGTGGAGGCAGTTTTAAGTCATCCAATCAATAAAAATTTGAAGGAGGGAGAACAAATGAAACTAAAACCAATTTTGGGTTGTGAATTAAATGTCTGCAAAAATCATCAGGGCAAGTCCCTGCAAGATAATGGTGCTCAAATTCCTTTTTTAGCGAAAAACAAGAATGGTTATCACAATCTTTCCAAGTTATCTTCCTTGGCTTTTGTTGATGGCTTTTATTATGTACCAAGAGTAGATAAAGATTTGATTGCTGAGTATAAAGAGGATTTAATTGCCCTTACAGGAAGTTTGTATGGGGCTATTCCTAACTTAATTTTGAATGTTGGCGAAAAGCAAGCAGAAGAAGAATTTATATGGTGGCATAAAATGTTTGGGGATGATTTTTATGTGGAAATAAATAGGCATAATTTAGAAGAAGAAAATCATGTAAACAAAGTTCTCATTCAGCTTGCTGAAAAATATGGCGTAAAAATAATTGCTTCCAATAATGTGTATTATCTGGAAAAGGAAGATGCAAACGCCCATGACATATTGCTTTGCGTGAAAGATGGCGAGCAGCAATCTACCACAATCGGTAAGGGCAGAGGCTTTCGTTTTGGTTTTCCGAATGAGGAATATTATTTCAAATCCTCATCTGAGATGCAATCGCTTTTTTCTGAGTTGCCAGAAGCAATTGATAATATAGAAGGGCTTATTGCTAAAATAGAACCTTATTCGCTTAAAAGAGAGGTGCTTTTACCTGCTTTTGATATACCAGAATCATTTACAGAAAACCTTACAAAAGAAGAAAAAAAGGATGGGGAAAATGTATATTTAAAACATTTGACTTACAAAGGGGCAAAGCTGAGGTATGAAGAAATAACCCAAGAAATTGAAGATAGAATAGAACTTGAACTTAAAACCATTGCAAAATCAGGATATCCTGGCTACTTTCTTATTGTTCAAGATTTTGTAGCCCAAGCCAGAAAAATGAATGTTTCAGTTGGGCCTGGAAGGGGTTCGGCAGCAGGTTCTATTGTGGCTTACTGTACAAGAATTACCAATATTGATCCACTTAAATACGATTTACTTTTTGAGCGTTTCCTGAATCCTGAAAGGGTTTCTCTTCCTGATATTGATATTGATTTTGATGATGAGGGCAGAGGAAGAGTAATCGATTGGGTGGTCAATAAATACGGAAGGGAACGAGTAGCACAAATTATAACCTATGGTACAATGGCTGCAAGGTCTGCTATTCGTGATACCGCAAGGGTGCTCGATTTACCTTTGTATGAAGCAGATAGAGTGGCTAAGCTGGTTCCGGATTTGACCAAACTAAAAAAGCTTTTTGAGACACCTATTGAGGAATTGAAAAAGAGTTTGCAGGGAGATCAGATATCAAATTTTAAACAGCTGAAAGAATTATCAGAGGGAGATGATTTGATAGCAGAAACCATCAATCAAGCTCGAAAATTGGAGGGTTCTGTAAGAAATGTAGGAACACATGCGTGTGGAGTAATAATCACACCTGAGCCACTTATCGATTTAATTCCTATTGCTAATGCAAAAGATTCTGATCTTTTAGTAACCCAATTTGACAATGAAGTAGTAGAAAAAGCGGGGCTTTTAAAAATGGATTTTTTAGGATTGAAGAATTTAACCATTATAAAAGATTGTATCAAAATCCTTAAAGCACTACACGATATTGATTTAGATATCGATACTATTCCCCTTGATGATGAAAAAACTTTTGAGGTTTTTCAAAGGGCAGATACAAAAGGAATATTTCAATTTTCATCTGATGGTATGCGAGCACATCTTAGGCATTTAAAGCCGGATAAATTTGATGATTTGATTGCTATGAATGCATTGTTCCGACCTGGTCCTATGGAGTATATTCCTAACTACATCAAACGAAAACACGGAAAAGAGGAGATTGAGTATGATTTACCAGAAATGAAGGAAATACTATCTGCTACTTACGGTATTACGGTTTATCAAGAGCAAGTGATGCTCCTTTCTCAAAAATTAGCCAACTTTACAAAAGGAGAAGCCGATCTGCTCAGAAAAGGAATGGGTAAAAAAATTAAATCTATTCTGGACGACCTAAAACCTAAGTTTTTTGATGGTTGTGAAGTAAATGGTTTTGATATAAAGATTGTAGAAAAAATTTGGACCGATTGGGAGGCTTTTGCTTCTTACGCTTTTAATAAATCGCACTCTACTTGTTATGCCCTAATTGCTTACCAAACCGCTTACCTAAAGGCACATTATCCGGCTGAACTAATGGCGGCAATCCTTACCAATCACATGAAGGATATTAAAGGAATAACGCCACTTATGGAAGAATGCAAAAGGATGGGGGTAAAAGTATTAGGGCCAGATGTAAATGAAAGTTTTTACAAATTTGCAGTAAACAAAAAGGGAGAAATTCGATTTGGTTTGGGTGCTATAAAAGGAGTGGGAAAAGCAGCAGTGGAAGCCATTGTTGATGAGAGAAAGGAAAATGGTAATTACAGCTGTTTTGAAGATTTTGTAAAACGAATTGATTTACGCTCTGCCAATAAAAGAACATTAGAAAGTATAGCTCTTTCTGGTGGTTTTGATTTGTTTGAACTTTTCCGTTCGCAATATTTTGAAAAAACAAAAGAACTCAACTATATTGAGCAAATGATAAAATTTGGCAACAAGGTGCAAGATACAAAAAGTTCCAATCAGGTAGATATGTTTGGCGACACGGAAGAGGCCAGCTTGCAAGCCCCTATTGCCCCGAATACTCACCCATGGTCTACAATGGAAATGCTTTCTAAGGAAAAAGAAGTGGTTGGTATTTATATTTCAGGTCATCCTTTGGATGATTATAAATTTGAGATAAATAATTTTTGTAATGCAGAACTTTCCACCTTAAGAAATTTAACACCTATTTTGGGAAAGGACATTTGTCTTTCAGGAGTAGTTACAAATGTAGAACATAAGGAAACAAAGAATGGAAAAAAGTATGGGGTACTTTATTTGGAGGATTACCATGATAATTTAAGGGTTTTTATTTTTGGAGATGATTATATAAATTTCAAGGCATTTTTTAATGAAGGCTGGCTTTTGTTTGTGAAAGGTAAAGTGCAAAAACGCCCCTATAATGAGGATCAATTAGAGTTTAGGGTTAAAGACATTCAGTTGCTTTCAGAGCTAATAGATAAAGAGGTTCGGAATGTTGTAATTAAGTTGGACATTAACGATCTTACGGATGACCTTATTCACAAAATAGAAACCGCAACCAATAAAGATAGTAAGAAACATTCTTCACATATTTAGATTAATAATAAT
>CATMIT010000003.1 GCA_950069165.1 uncultured Flavobacteriales bacterium | reverse complement strand
AGTACCTACCAAAATTACTGTTCCTGCTTCAACTGCTTCTGGTCTTTCAGTAGTTTCACGCATTACTAACACTGGCTTCCCTAATGATGGTGCCTCTTCCTGAACCCCTCCACTGTCGGTAATAATTAACTTTGATTTTTCCATCAACCACAAAAATGCTTCATAAGGAAGTGGAGCAATCAAATCTATATTTTCTACTGCAGATAAAATCTTATTTACTGGATCCTGTACGTTTGGGTTCAAATGAACAGGATAAATAATTTGCACATTGTTCTGTGATGCAATTTCTTTCAGTGCTTTACAGATATTTAAGAAACCTTCCCCATGATTTTCTCTCCTATGCCCAGTTACCAGAATTAAATCTTTATCAGGATTTACTAAATATTTAAGCATATTTATTTGCTCATTATCAATGCTTTTTACTTTTTCTATTCCATCTAAAAGGGCGTCAATCACTGTATTTCCTGTAACTAAAATTCCCTCTTCAGAAATATTTTCCATTAATAAATTTTGCTTGGACTTTTCAGTTGGTGCAAAATGAAAATCAGCAATTCTTCCAGTAATACTTCTGTTTATTTCCTCTGGGAAAGGGGCGTATTTATTAAAAGTTCTTAGTCCTGCCTCAACATGACATACTTTTGCGCCAGAATAAAACCCAGCAATACTTGCCGCCATTGTTGTTGTTGTGTCTCCATGTACAAATACAAAATCAGGATTAAATTCTTCTAAAACAGGTTTTAACCCATTAATAATTTCCCCAGTCAAATTATACAAATTCTGATTGGGCTTCATCAAATCCAAATCATAATCAGGAATAATCTCAAAGAACTCCAATACTTGGTCCAACATTTCTCTGTGCTGTGCAGTAACACACACTTTTGTTTCAAAATCATCACTCTTTTTAAATGCTTTAACTACTGGCGCCATTTTAATGGCTTCTGGTCTTGTGCCAAAAATAATCAATACCTTTTTCATTTCACTTTCATTTTTTCCCAATTCCAAGCGTCTTTCATTGCAGTTTCCACAGAAATTTCTGCTTTCCAATTTAGTAGTTTTTCTACCTTAGCATTGTCCGAATAAATTTCTTCTACATCTCCATCTCTTCTATGACCAATCGAATAATTTATTTTTTTATCATTTGCTTTTTCGAAACAACTTATCGCCTGAATCACGCTCAATCCTTTTCCTGTACCAATATTGAAAACATCTTTCTTAGGATTTTTTAATAAATAATGGAGTGCACTTACATGGGATTTTGCCAAATCAACTACATGAATATAATCGCGTACACAACTGCCATCAATGGTATTATAATCATCTCCATTTACAATTAATTTTTCTCTTACTCCTTTTGCAACCTCACAAATAATAGGGATAAGATTACAAGGTTTATCAGCCGAGCAATCGCCAATAAGAGAAGAAAAATGGGAGCCAATAGGATTAAAATATCTTAAAGAAATACTTTTAACATCTGACTTTTGTAAAATATTCTCACACATTTGCTTTGTTTCTCCATAAGGGGATTCTGCCTTTTTGAATGGAGAACTTTCAGTAACTGGCAAAATATCAGGGGTTCCGTAAACCGTACAAGAAGAAGAAAAAATAAGATTATTCACTTTGTGCTTTTTCATTTGTTCTAATAACACTTCTAAGGAGCCAATATTGTTTTTATAGTATTTTTCTGGCTCACGCACCGATTCTTCTACCGATTTGTAGGCAGCAAAATGAATTGCTCCAATAATACCCTCCTCTTTTTCAAACACCTCTACTAACTTCTTCTCAATACTACAATCCACATTATACCACTGCACGTCAACTCCTGTAATTTCCTTTATCCCCTGAATATTACTTACGTCAGAATTACAAAGATTATCTACAATTATCGGCTGAAATCCTACCGCAATAAGCTCGACAACAGTATGGCTCCCAATATAGCCTGCACCTCCTGTTACTATTATTTTCATTTTACAAAGATAGAAGTTTTACAATTTATTTACATAAAAAAAACCCCTTAGCAAGAAGGGGTTTTCATTAGCCTTATAAACAGATTTTAATACTCCCACAAATCATGTTCAATATTAAAAATCTCTGCTTTTATTTCTTCTGATTTTAAGATGGCATCTAAGCCAATCATGTATTCATTTACCTTTCTATCCATCACATTCGATTCTTTTATGATGTAGGAGGAGAACATTCTTTTCCAGAAAATATCATCATAAGTCCTTCTTTCTGCATCATTTTTCATCAAGTTGAATATCTCCGCATTGGCAAGAATTGGCCGTGCATCAGGAAAATATACCCAGAATAGAGGGTCGAAAAAGCCGGTTGGCTCACCAGTAATCTCATCTTTTCCTTCTTGCATTGGGCAAATTCCAATAATTCTTACATCCATAACGGATCTTTGCTTATCGAAATACCACTCTTCTTTTATTCTCCATTTTTTTACTGTTGTTCTGTCAAATGCAACCTTTATTAATGTGTCTGTTACTGCATCTTCTACATCACTGGACCAATCGATTATCTGCATTATTTCTTCCCTAGCTCCTCCAATCTTTTTAATATCCTCTTGTGTCATTTCCACCTTAAACTCATCATCATAAATAGCATTGGCATAAGCAGTAATACTTCCTTCAATTACTGCATCCATTATTACATCTATCAAACTTCTTCTATCGTTTGGTTGGTTATTCCCTGGCTGAATAGCAGGATAATAAAAAGGATGATTTACTTTTTCACGCAAATCAATTTCGCGCCAAATTTTTCTAGACCACATTACATCTGCTTGTCTTAAATGCGGATAGGGTTGCACTTTTCTATTTTCATAAGTTGTCTTACGATCGTAAGCGCCATCTAAAATATCTTGTGCATTTCCTGTTATGGAAATCATCAAGAACGAAATAAATAGTAAAATAAGATTTTTCATGATAAAATTATTTAATTTTTAAAACTAGTGGAGGTAATGATCTGGTTGCTGTACCTTTAGCATCTGTTCTTCTTGCCATAATATTAGATACTGTAATAGTATTACCTGATTTTGTATTATTTATAATTGCATTAATTTTAGTAGTAAATTTTTGTCCGTTTACAGTTTCTGTAACCTGATCTCCTTTATAGACAGTGGTAAAAGAATAAGCAACAACCTTATATCTAACGCCTTTAAAATCAAAATCTTCTAGCTTGGCTTGTATACCCCCGGCAGCTAACATTCTTTGCTTTTCAATTACCCCTTCTGATTTTCCACCAATAAGTGGTTTTGGTGGCGGCACCTCTTTTACTCTAAATTCAACTGCCCCCATTTTTGTTCTTTTCCCATCAATAGTTGCAAATAAAGTAACCCTAGCTTTTCCTTTTTTTGTAGGTCGTGCAATGTATTCTCCAACCGATTTTTTTGTTGCCCTTAAATTTCCATTTGACATGGAGGCAGTAATATCAGTAGCAGCAAACCCAGGAACAGATATTTTTACAGGATTATCTACCTCTAAATAAAACACATTCATATTGATAGGAGAAACTACAACAGATTTTGAGGCCACTAAATATTCGCCACCAAAAGGATAGTATTTAGTCCCTGATTCAGTTTTCATAGCGATCAATCCTCCCCATTTTTTTATTCCTTCTGAAGTAGTTCTTGTTGCAAACAAACCTTTTCCATTCTTAACTTTTACTATCTCATAATCCCCAATCATTTGATATTCTCCACCACCTATACTATCGTATTCCCCTACATAAATATCAGGATTCTGACTCTCATTTTTTGCAGTAATAAAAATCTCTGCTTTGAAACTATCTCCTCTTAAAACAAAATTTCTTTCTGGAATTGCAATTCCTTCAGCAGAAGTAAATTTTAACGATTTTGCATCTATGTCTTTTTTTAGAAAATCAATAACATTAGCTTCCGCATTTCTTACATCTGATTGCATCTTAGATAGTAATGTTAAAGCGCCAACCGCTGGCATATCATAAAAATAATACTCTTCCCAGCTTATTTTCTTCTTTTTCCTTTTTCTATCGCTAACATCAGTAGATGATTCAATACTTTTTACTAACTGTTTGTTGTCTCCAGAAACCTCCATTAAAAAATCACCAAGTTTGATAATTTCATCTTTTAATTTTTTAGCTCTATTGTCCTTTTTGCCTTTTGGCCAAAACAAATCTCCAGAAGTACTTCTATCTGATTTATTTTGTAACCATCCAATTTTCTGATGCTTTTGAGTTAAAGTCAATTCTTCAAATTTTATATCTTCAATTAGTGTCTCCTCCTTTAATTTCCCTTCTTCATCAAAAATTTCCCAATCTTCCCCAAGATAAACTTCTCGCTTATCAGTGCGATATACTAAATCATACTTCATCTCCTGAATTAGCATAATAAGGTCATTAGACATTTCCTTAATCTCGTATGCTTTATCTCTAACAGTTTTATATTTCTCTGGATTATTCTTTGCTGCTTTATCAAAATCAGAATACGTTTCTACATTCTTTGAAAAAAAGTTCGTGGTGGTTCTTTCTATACCTTTATTCACTTCAAAGAAAGACTCCAATACCTCTTTTGATACATTAAGTGCAAGTAGTGCTGTTAGCACTAAATACATCATATTTATCATCCTCTGCCGGGGACTTAACTCACTGGGGTGATTGCCTGCCATTTATTCTTTTCTTAAAATTTTTATTTATTCGGATTCATTGCATTTAGCATATTACCATACACTTTGTTAAGTGCCGATAGGTTTTCTGCTAATTTACCAACTTCTTGCTGGAAACGCTTTGAGTCTTCAATGGAAGTGCTCAAATTTTGTAAGAATTGGGTGGATGCTTCCATTTGCTGTGAAGAAGTTTGTAATTGTAATTCATATAATGAATTCAGTGCGTTCATATTTTTCACACCCTCTTGTATTTGCTGATTGTACTCAGAAATAGCGCCAGCTGCCTCAACCGTTTCGTTTAACTTTGTTGCCGTTTCGCCAAATTTTCTAAGCCCATCTCCTAAGCTTTCAATTAACTCATCTTCAATTTTAGCTCTTTCTAGTGCTTTGTCTAACTGCTGAGCAGGTGTGCCTATTTTGTCAGGGTCTTTCATATAAGCCAATTCAGGATAAACTAAACTCCAATCTGGATCTTCCTTTGGTGTTTCAAAAGCGGAAAAGAAAAAGATTACTGCTTCAGTGCCTAACCCTAAACCTAACATTATGCTTGCTCCTGGATAATGTTCTATTTTAAATAAAGCTCCCAGGATTACTAAAGAAGCACCCCACCCATACAAACGAGACATAAACAGTTTAAATCCCGGTTTATTTGCTAATTCCTTTATTGTCATTTTTTCGTTTTTTAATTTAATTTATTTTTATTCAAAATCTTGTTTATCCCTTCCTAAGAAATCCACAGTACATCTAAATCCAATATAGCATTTTGCTGTATCTTGGTATTCGAAATCCCTTGTACTAGTTTGTATAAAGTAGGATATGTCTTTCCAAGAACCCCCTCTAATTACTTTTCTTTTCAATACTTCTGAATCAGAATCCTCAGCAGTTAAAGTATAGTCCATATTCATATCATGTGCATAGCTAAATGCAGATTCATCAAAAGTATTTGAAGTCCATTCTGAAACATTTCCAGCCATATCATACAAGCCATAAGCATTAGGATTATAACTTGCCACTTTCACTGAACGCAAACCGCCATCTGCTGTATAATTTCCTCTAAGTGGTTTAAAATTAGCTAAAAAACATCCTTTATGATTTCTGGTATACGGTCCTCCCCAAGGATATGGCGATAAATCCATTCCACCTCTAGCGGCATATTCCCATTCCGATTCTGTTGGTAATCTAAAATCAGGAAGTGTTGGTTCGTTATTTCTTCTAAGGAAACTATTCATCATTTGTGTTCTCCATTTAGTAAAGGCAACTGCTTGATTCCAATTGATTCCCACCACTGGGTAGTCATCAAAAGCAGGATGCCAAAAATACTCATCTGTCATTGGCTCATTAAAGGAATAAGTATAATCGTGCATCCAAGCAAGAGTATCTGGGAAAATACTTACCTCAACATCTTTTAAGAATACGGAACGGTCTCTTTTTCCAGTAGCATCATTTTCTCTATTTGCTTTTTGTGCTGCTTTTTTCAAATCCATTTCTTGATACGCATAGATAAGCTTTCTAGTATCAATTTCTCTCATTCTATTGAATCTTTCATGCTCAGGTAAATACATTTCCTCTTCCAGTATTTCTCTCACTTCAATATCATCCCATCTAATTTTTTCTTTCCAATTAATAAGTGCTGGCTCTATGAAATTACCATATTCATCTTCTTCAATCAAATGCCCTTCTATGCCTGCATCTCCAAGAATCCTATGAGCAATTGAATCCCTTACCCAATTGGTGAATTGTCGATATTCATTATTTGTTATTTCTGTTTCGTCCATATAGAAAGCTCCAACAGAAACCATTTTTGCAGCAGTTACATTAGCAAAAGGTACATCTTGGTCAGAGGGACCCATTACAAAACTACCTTGTGGAATAAAAACCATTCCGTAAGGATCCATTGGTTGCCAAATAGCTCTATCTTGGATTCCAATTAGTTCGCCATTACCAGAATTACCGCAACTGCTTAAAATCGTAATAATTAATCCAAAAAATAATATTTTTTTCATAGTTTTTATTTTTGTTTCGCTCCTCAAGCGAAAATGATTACTCTTTAATTTTAAAAATCATCATACATCTTCTTACAACGCATAATGATTTGTTATTTTTTTTCAATTTATAAGAACCTTGGGTTTTTGTAACTTTTCATAGGTCTGTCGTAGGAAACCTGGAAACAATATCCCAACATAAATTCTAAACTGTTATTTTGTATCTCCGACATTACAACATCATATGCTATACCAAATTTTAAATCGTCCGTTATATGCATTCCTAAAAGGGCAATTAATCCTTCATCTAACCTGTAACTAACGCCTCCCCATAGCTTATTATTGTACAATACATTGGTGTTAATATCTAATTGGGAGGAAGCACCATCCGATTTTAAATAAATAGAAGGATTAAGCGTAAACATAGGATTTAACTCATGCGCATAACCAGCAATAAGAAAATAATGTCTTGCTAATTCCATTTGGCTATTTGACCACTCAATTGTTGGCTCGGTAAAGTGAGAAGTGGAGAGACCTATATATACATCTTGTGTGTTATAATAAACGCCAAATCCAAAATCCATAGCAGAACCCTTTTCATCACCAGTTGGGATTACCGCATCACCAGATTGAGCTGGATCAAACCAACCTCCGTCAGCACCACTTTGAAACATCCCTAAAGATAGTCCTGCCCCCATTTGTCCATTTCCTAAATCTGTTCGGTAAGCATAGGTTAATTGTAATCCTAAATTGCTAAATGCCGCAATATTGTCCTTTACAATATTAAGCCCTACTCCTCCATGAATAGCAGGGATGCCAGCATCCACACTCAAATTAAGTGTAGTTGGTGCACCTTCAAAGCCCATCCATTGTGAGCGGTGAAGCATTGTTACACAAATAGCTTGATTGCTCCCCGCATAGCCAGGGTTATTGGCTAATTTGTTGAACATATTTTGACTAAACTGAGGGTCTTGCTGTGAAAAAACAAGCCCTGCAATCAGCAAAAAAGACAGAGATAATATCGTTCTTTTCATATTCAATTTTATCGTTATTTATAAGTTTTACGGTCGCTAAAATAGACATTTTTTATTTAATAGGTAAAAAATCAGAAGAAACTGAAAACATTTAATTCAGCTTTTGGTAAGTTTTTATCCACCTTTCTGGTGGTTCTCCTTGATTAGATTGCTCATAATCTCGGTAGGAACAAGCTACAAAATAATTATCTTTTTTTTCTTTTTCAGAAGTGGAAAAAGGAACACCAATCCACCATCTTCCGGTTTTATTGCTTTTATAAAACACCACCTCATTCACTCCGTCATCAAAAGAAACAGTGTATTTTGTGCATTCATTTAGGTTAGGATTTAATTCGTTTTTTCTTTGCTTAAAGCCATCCAAAAAATACCAAAACATTTGCGCCATTAGTTTTGCTGTTTGATTTCCTAAATCTAACTCCCTGTGGTATTCAAAAATACCGCAAGCGGTAACTTTATCACTCAAACCAGCATAACGCATAATACTACAACTTTCGGCTCCATCAAAGCCATTGGGGCTAGCATGCACATTGGCAGAAGCATAAGAAGATGTAATAGCCGATAAATCAAAACTTAAAAAATCAGTATTACGCATAAGAGGTTCTACCTCAAACAAATTGGCTTTTACATAACCTAGTCTAAAAGTGTCAAAATGAATTTTATCGAGCATTTCAATGGCAGCAGGGCTTTCAAAATAAGACTGATAGCCAATATTGCAATAATTAAACAAATGATTGGGTTGATAAGCAATCATCTTGCTTAAATAGGAATGGGAATGAATTTTATCCTCTTCTGTACCTAAATCGAAAGCATTATCGACAGAAGTGAAAGTAATGATTTTTCCGATTGAAGCATAGGCTTTATAGATGGCATAAGAAATATCTTGCCCTCCACCAATTATCAAAGGAATGATTCCGTTTTCAAGCAAGCAAGCACAAACTTTTTCAATTTGTTTGAAGGATTCCTTTTTGGTTGGCATTAATTGCAAAGTACCTAAATCAGCCAAAGGAGGAAGCATGTCAAAATGCAAGCTATAAAACTCTTCTCGGATTGCAGAATGATTATCGCCATTATTATCCGTTCCTTCATATTCTGGGACAGAGAAAAAAGCAATCTTTTCATTACTTATTTCAGGAAAGACGGTGGAAGTATGTTTGGCTATACAATGCCCAATCTGAGAGGTTTGCCAGCTTTCTGCAAGCAAATCATCTTCAATGGGAAGAAAATGGGAAGATAAATTATACAAGATTCTTTATTTTTTCTTTTGCTCTTTCAGCAAAGATAAACAATCTTCTCTATTTAAACTTTTTGGCTCAGTATCTTTCGGTATTTTAAGATTAATTTTCTTACCTTTTTCAGGAGTAACTTGCACAAATGGGCCGTATCTTCCATTCAAAACTTGAATAAGTGGCTCGCCTTCAAAATTATTAATCAACCTATCTTTATCAGCTTGAATTTTTATTTTGATGAGTTCAATTGCTCTATCCAATTTTATCGTTAAAGGATCTTCTTCATCCGTTTTTTTGATGGAAGTAAATTTGCCTTTATGCCTTAAATAAGGACCGAACCTTCCAATAGCGGCAACCACTTCTTCTACTTCAAATTCTCCAACTACTCTCGGTAATCTGAAAAGTTCCAAAGCTTGTTCTAAAGTAATGGTTTGAACGGTTTGTTCCCCAATAATGGAAGCGTATTTTGGTTTTGGTGCATCATCCGATTGTTGCATTTCTCCAATTTGCACCATTGGCCCAAATCTTCCAACTCTTGCATACACATTGTCACCACTTTTTGGATCTTCTCCTAAAAGTCGCTCACCAGATGCTCTTTCGGCAGTTTCATCCACTTCCAATACTTTTTGGTGGAAAGGACCATAAAAATCCGCTATCATTTCATTCCAAACTTTCTTGCCTTCTGCAATATCATCAAATTCGCTTTCCACAGAGGAGGTAAAACCATAATCCATGATATTATTAAAATTCTCTTCCAGAAAATCGCAAACCACAGTTCCCTCTGATGTTGGAAATAATTTACCCTTTTCTGCTCCATAATTCTCCTGTCGTTTTTCTTCTTTCAGTTCAGTGTTTTTCACAATGATTGCCCGAATTTCCCTTTGCTTAGCTTCTGTTGTTTGTTTTGTAACATATTCTCTGTTTTGAATAGTAGTAATTGTGCTGGCATAAGTGGATGGTCGTCCTATTCCTAATTCTTCTAATTTTTTTACCAAACTCGCCTCTGCATATCTTGGCGGATGTTTGCTGAACCTTTCTAGTCCTAAAATTTCATCAGCCCCAACCAAAGCACCTAACTCTAATGAAGGAAGCATTCCTTTTTCACTTTCTGTTTCATCATCTTTTCCTTCCAAATATACTTTCATAAAACCATCAAAAGTAATCATCTCCCCCTTTGCAATAAAGTGCTCATCAGTAGTAGAAACACTTATTGTGGCAATGGTTCTGTCTATTTGCGCTTCTGCCATTTGAGAAGCAATTGTTCTTTTCCAGATAAGTGCATATAGTTTTTGATGTGCGCTTTCCCCATCAATTATATTTTTACTCATATCGGTTGGGCGTATGGCCTCATGAGCTTCCTGTGCACCCTTTATTTTTGTACTGAAAGTTCTCCTTTTGGCATAAATTTCTCCATAAGAATTGCTAATTGCAGTTGCAGCAGATGAGAGTGCGTCTTGTGAAAGATTCACACTATCGGTTCTCATATAGGTAATTTTTCCTGATTCGTATAGTTTTTGTGCAACCATCATGGTTTGTGTTACCGAAAAACCCAATTTCCTTGAAGCTTCTTGTTGCAGAGTTGAAGTAGTAAATGGGGCAGAAGGAGATCTTTTTGAAGGCTTCTTTTCAATATTTTCTATTTTGAATTCAGCTGACTTGCATTTCTCCAAAAATTCATGTGCCTCTTTTATGGTATTTAATCGTTTGGGAAGTTCTGCTTTAAATTGCTTCCCATCATTAGTTCTGAATTCTGCTGATACTCTAAATGTAGAAACGCTTTTAAAGTTGATTATCTCTTTTTCTCTTTCTACAATTAGTTTTAAGGCAACCGATTGCACACGCCCTGCCGAGAGTCCTGGTTTTATTTTTTTCCACAAAATTGGAGATAACTCAAAACCCACCAATCTGTCTAAAATCCTACGCGCTTGTTGAGCGTCAATTAAGTTTTGGTCTAATTGCCTAGGATTTTCCACCGCATGTGTTATTGCCTTTTTTGTAATCTCATGAAAGACAATTCTTTTAGTCGTGCTTTTATCCAAACCAAGAGCTTCTGTCAAATGCCAAGCAATTGCTTCCCCTTCTCGGTCCTCATCTGTAGCAAGCCAAACTACTTCTGCTTTTTTGGCTGCCGCCTTTAATTCGCTTACTACTTTCTTTTTATCCTCCGAAATAATATATTTTGGCTTAAACCCATTTTCAATATCAATTGCCATTCCTCCTTTTTTCGGAAGGTCCCGTATATGCCCAATGCTAGATTTTACTAAAAAATCTTTTCCTAAATATCCTTCAATAGTTTTTGCCTTTGCTGGCGATTCTACAATTACTAAATTCTTACTCATACCTTAATTATTTGATTTCTAAATTTTGTGCAAAGAAAATAAAGTTTTTTTAACTTATCCAAATCCAATTTTTACTGACACATCCATTATATTATAAATAATATAAGAAAATTGAAATTCTGCCACATTGTCAGTTTGACAGATTTTTTATTTAACTTTGCTGCCCGAAAATAAAGAAAATGGATTTTGAGAATTTGATAGAAAAACAGATAGACGAAAAAAGACAAGGTGAATCATTATCGCTTTCTACTGCTAAAAATGACAGTAAAAAAGTGTATATAGAAAGTTATGGTTGCCAGATGAATTTCTCCGATTCTGAGATTGTAGCCTCCATACTTTCTGGAGAAGGATTTTCAACTACAAAGGATATTGAAAAGGCTGATTTGGTATTTGTAAATACTTGCTCAATCAGAGAAAAGGCCGAACAAACGATAAGAAAAAGATTGCAAGTCTATAATTCCATTAAGAAAAAGAAAAACCCAGGAATGATTGTCGGTGTTTTGGGCTGTATGGCCGAAAGGTTAAAAGAAAAATTTTTGGAAGAGGAAAAGTTAGTAGATATTGTGGTAGGACCAGATGCATACCGAGATTTACCTAACCTTATAAAACAAGTGGATGACGGCAGAAAAGCGGTAAATGTAATCCTCTCAAAAGAAGAAACATATGCTGAAATTAGCCCTGTTCGTTTGGGCGGAAATGGGGTTACGGCTTTTGTTTCTATTACTAGAGGTTGCGATAATATGTGTACTTTTTGTGTAGTGCCTTTTACAAGAGGCAGAGAGAGAAGCCGAGATCCGGAAAGTATAGTAAAGGAATGCAAGCAATTGATTGCGGATGGATTCAGGGAGGTTACCCTTTTAGGGCAAAATGTAGATTCCTACCTTTGGCATGGAGGTGGATTAAAAAAAGAGTTCAAAAATTTAAATAAAAAAAAGCAAAAAGAGAGTGTGAGTTTTGCTCAATTAATGGAATTAGTTGCTAAGGTAAGTCCGAAATTGAGGATTCGATTTTCAACATCTAACCCGCAAGACATGACAGATGATGTGTTACATATAATGTCGAAATATGACAACATTTGCAACTACATTCATTTGCCTGTTCAATCTGGAAGCAATCATATTTTGAAAAAAATGAACAGAGGTTATACCAAAGAAGAATATTTGCAAAGAATAGAAAAGATTCACGAAATTTTGCCCGATTGTGCTGTTTCCATGGATATGATTTCTGGATTTTGCACTGAAAGTGATATTGACCACAAAGATACTTTGGGTTTAATGGATAAAGTAATTTTTGATTTTGGCTATATGTTCAAGTATTCTGAAAGACCAAATACTCCAGCGCAAAGGAAATGGAAAGATAATGTCCCAGAGGAAATAAAACAAAAAAGATTGACCGAAATAATTGAAAAACAAATGGCGCATTCTTTACTTAGAAATAAGGAAACTATCGGCAAAACTTATGAGGTTTTGATTGAGGGAACTTCCAAAAAATCTGCTGAAAAATTGTATGGGAGAACAAGGCAAAATAAAGTAGTTGTTTTTGCTAAAAATAAACATAAAAAAGGAACTTATGTAAAAGTACAGATTCAGGACTGCACAGCCGCAACACTCAAAGGAAAAGTAATATAAAATGGATACAAAACAGGCAAAACAAAGATTTGGAATAATTGGTAATGATGCTGAACTAATTCGTGCAATTGATGTAGCCTTGCAAGTTTCCCCTACCGATATTTCTGTTTTTGTGTATGGCGAAAGCGGAACGGGAAAAGAAAGTATTCCAAAAATAATTCATCAGAATAGCAAAAGAAAACACAACAATTATGTGGCTGTAAACTGTGGCGCAATTCCAGAAGGGACTATTGATTCGGAACTTTTTGGACATGAAAAAGGGGCATTTACTGGCGCGCACGATTCCAGAAAAGGATACTTTGAAGTGGCAGATGGTGGTACTATTTTTTTAGATGAAGTTGCAGAATTACCATTATCTACACAAGTAAGATTGTTGCGTGTTTTGGAAAGTGGTGAATTTATGAAAGTAGGCTCTTCCAAAGCACAAAAAACAGATGTAAGGATTGTGGCGGCTACCAATGTGAATATACAAGAGGCCCTTAGAAAAGGAAGATTCCGAGAGGATTTATTTTACCGCTTGAATACTGTTAGTATTCAAATTCCTGCTTTACGAAATCGTAAAGAAGACATACATTTGCTTTTCAAAAAATTTGCAGCCGATTTTGCCGACAAATACAACACCCCTCCTATCCGTCTTAGTGAGGATGCTATGGAAATGCTAAAAAATTACCCTTGGCCAGGAAATATCCGTCAACTGAAAAACTTTGTGGCGCAAATTTCAGTTATTGAAAAAGAAAGAAATATTACGGCCGATACTTTGAATACTTATATTCCGAAAAGTACAACTGAGCAGAAAATGCCTGTGCTTTTTGAAGGAGAAAATAGCGGAGAGCTATCCGAAAGAGAGATTCTTTACAAAGTGCTTTTTGATATGAAAAAAGATCTTACGGATTTAAAGAAAATAACTGTGGATTTGATGCAAAAACAAGGACAAACAGATGGAACTTCTGCAAAAGTATTTGATGATATGACGGATGGAAATGTAACTTTGTTGCCAAATAAAAATTCTGGAGAAACCATTGAAGTCTCGCAAAATTTATCCCTTTTTCAGCAAGAAAAAATATTGATTGAAAGGGCTTTGGGAAAACACAAAGGAAAGCGAAAATATGCGGCAGAAGAGTTGGGGATTTCAGAACGAACATTGTATAGAAAAATTAAAGAATTTGATTTGTAATGCCTAAATTATGTAGCAAAATAGCAGTTGTTTTTAGTATGGTTTTTTTAAGCTCTTGTGGCTTTTATTCTTTTACTGGCGCATCCATTTCGCCGGATGTGAAAACGGTTTCGGTACAGTATTTTCCAAACCGTGCAGCTACTATTCAGCCTACCCTTAGCCAGGTGTTTACCGAACGGCTGAAAGATTATTTTTTGGAGCAAACCAACCTTAGCTTGGAAGCAGATGAAGGCGATTTAAATTTTAGTGGAGAAATTGTAAAATATGAAATAAAGCCCATTGCTATTCAAGCCAATGAGCAGGCAGCACAAAACCGCTTAACCATTGTGGTCAAAGTAAAGTTTGAAAATACAAAAGATGAAAGCGAAAATTTTGAGCAAAAATTTTCTCGTTATGCCGATTATGTTAGTAGCCAAAGTTTAGCAGATGTTGAAGAAGATTTAATCGAACAGATTACAAACGAATTGGCAGAAGATATTTTCAACAAAGCAGTGGTGAATTGGTAATGCGAAACGAAAAACTCATAGAAAATATACAAAATCCAATGGATATTGGAAAAGCAGAAATTGCCGATATGCGCATTAGTTTGCAGGCATTTCCTTATTTCACCAGCATGCAACTTCTCTACGCCAAAGGGCTTTACAATACCGATAGCATTAGTTATAATTCTCAACTCAGAAAGGCAGCTGCCTATGCTGGGAATAGGAAACTACTTTTCAATCTTATTACTGAAAATGTGAAAGTTGCTGAGGAAATTATTGAGAAACCAACTGCTGAAAAAGAAATGGTAAAGATAGAGCAAAAACCAGAAACAGCAACCCCAGAAAAAGAATTGGAAATTGGCAAACCACTAGAATTCACCGAAAATGAAACCCATTCTTTTGCAGAGTGGCTTGCACTTACAAAAGTTAAAAAGATTGACAGAAAACAGCAAAGCAGTGAAAATTTGATTAACAAATTTATTGAGCAAGAGCCAAGGATCAACAAGCCAAAAAGAGAAGAATTTTTCTCGCCTTCGAAATCGGCAGAGCAAAGTTTAATAGAAAATCAGGAGATTGTAACCGAAACTTTGGCAAGGGTATATCTAGAACAGGGGCATTACAAAAAGGCCATAGCAGCTTATGAGAAATTAAGTTTGAAATATCCACAAAAAAGTGGTTCCTTTGCAAACCAAATAAAATTAATTTACGACTTAAAAGAAAAATAAAATGTATACAATTTTTGCAATCCTTATTATTATTTGCTGTATTCTACTGGTGTTAGTTGTGCTAGTGCAAAACCCAAAAGGAGGCGGACTTTCTTCTACTTTTGGTGGTGGGGCAAGCCAAATGATGGGCGCTAAACAAACCACTGACTTTTTGGAAAAAGCAACTTGGACATTGGCAATAGCACTTATTTCGCTTAGCTTGCTTTCTAACTTTGCTATTCCAAGAACAAACACAGATGAGCCAGAATCAATAATGCAAGAGCAAATCGATCAGTCGCTTGTGCCACAGCAAATACCGAACTTGCCTGTCGGCACTCCTATACAGGAAGAGCAATAGTTAACACTAATAAAACTGACAAACTTACACAGTAACACTAATAAAACTGACAAACTTACACAGTAACACTAATAAAACTGACAAACTTACACATTGCCCCATTTGGCACGCTTTATGCAGTTATAGTTTGCAGAACTAAATTTTAAATTAAAAAAATAAAAAATGACTAAAACAAAAATTACACCTCTTGCAGATAGAGTGCTTGTGCACCCATCTGCAGCAGAAACCAAAACAGCTTCTGGAATTATTATTCCTGATACCGCACAAGAAAAACCACAAAAAGGAAGTATTGTGGCTGTAGGGAAAGGCACAAAAGACAATCCTATTACTGTAAAAAAAGGGGATTTAGTATTGTATGGAAAATATGCTGGAACCGAACTTAAATATGATGGAGAGGACTACCTTATCATGAAGGAATCGGACATACTTGCAATAATCGGATAATTAATAATAAACTAAAAAATAAATGAAATGGCAAAAGAAATCACATTTGACACACAGGCAAGAGATGCTCTTAAAAGAGGGGCAGATGCCCTTGCAAATGCAGTAAAAGTTACATTAGGTCCAAAAGGAAGAAATGTAATTATTGACAAAAAATTTGGAGGACCATCCATTACAAAAGATGGTGTAACTGTAGCAAAAGAAATTGAACTGGCAGACCCTATCGAAAACATGGGTGCACAAATGCTAAAAGAAGTAGCATCAAAAACTGCAGATTTGGCAGGAGATGGTACTACTACCGCAACGCTTTTAGGACAAGCAATAATTAGTTCAGGACTTAAAAATGTAGCTGCTGGCGCGAACCCAATGGATTTAAAAAGAGGAATTGACAAAGCAGTAGCGGCTATTGTTGCTGACCTTAAAAAACAATCAAAAGAAGTGGGAAATAGCTATGAGAAGATTGAGCAAGTAGCGGCAATTTCTGCCAATAATGACAACATCATTGGTGAACTTATTGCGGAAGCAATGAAAAAAGTAAAAACAGAGGGGGTTATTACTGTGGAGGAAGCAAAAGGAACGGAAACCACTGTGGAAGTAGTGGAAGGAATGCAGTTTGACAGAGGTTACCTTTCTCCTTATTTTATTACGGATGCCGACAAAATGGAAACCGAACTGGAAAATCCTTATATCCTTATTTATGACAAAAAGATATCGGCAATGAAGGACTTATTGCCAATATTGGAACAAACCGCACAAGATGGAAGACCACTTTTAATTATTGCAGAAGATGTGGATGGAGAAGCATTATCTACTTTGGTAGTAAACAAACTAAGAGGGTCCCTAAAAGTAGCAGCCGTTAAAGCGCCAGGGTTTGGAGATAGAAGAAAAGCCATGTTGGAAGATATCGCAATTCTTACATCAGGAACTGTAGTGTCGGAAGAAAGAGGTTTTAAATTGGATGCAACTACTATTGAAATGTTGGGAGGAGCTGAAAAAATTATAATTGATAAGGACAATACAACCATTATAAATGGAGCAGGAAACAAATCGGATATTAAAGCAAGAGTAAACCAAATCAAAGCACAAATTGAAAGCACCACTTCTGACTATGATAGAGAAAAACTACAGGAAAGATTGGCTAAATTAGCTGGTGGAGTTGCGGTGTTGTACATTGGGGCTGCATCTGAAATTGAAATGAAAGAAAAGAAAGACAGAGTAGATGATGCATTAGCTGCAACCAGAGCTGCTGTGGAAGAAGGAATTGTTCCAGGTGGTGGAGTGGCTATTGTAAGGGCTGCTGATTCGCTTTCTAAAGTAAAAGCTGAAAATGAAGATGAGAAAACAGGTATCAGCATTATTGAAAGAGCAGTGGAAGAGCCACTAAGACAAATAGTAGAAAATGCTGGTGTGGAAAGCTCGGTAGTGGTTGCTAAAATAAAAGAGGGAAAAGAAGATTTTGGTTTTAATGCCAAAACAGAAAAATACGAAAACCTCTACAAAGCAGGGGTTATTGACCCAGTAAAAGTAGTTCGTATTGCTTTAGAGCATGCGGCATCAGTGGCGGGAATGTTGCTTACAACTGAATGCGTAATTGCTGATATTCCTGAAAACGAACCAGCTATGCCTCCTATGGGTGGTGGCGGTATGCCAGGAATGATGTAAACCCATTGCGTTAGATGTTTATTAAAAATCCCTGCCATTATTGGTGGGGATTTTTTGTTATTACCCACCACTAACACCACCGCCATAAATTGCAATAACTATACCGAAAATTAAGATCAATAACAATACAAGGGAACCAAGTAATAACCAAAAATTTTACCACATCCATCTTCTTACAGTATTACCTTTTCTAAAAAATCGATTAAAAATATAAAATGCCGTAACCAGTAGAGTAAGACCAAACAAAGGTCCTAAAATCTCTCCAATCGGAATGTTTGTAGATAATTTATTTTCAAAACTAGCAACAACAGGGAATGAAGCATAACTCACATTTACAAATGTAGTAAGTGTAATTAAAAGTAAGAGTAATTTTTTCATTGTTTTCTTTTTTATCCCCCCATCACAGAACCAAAACCAATACCACCTAAAAAGAATACAAGTAAAATAAGCATAACCAAAAAGCCAGAAATAATCCCAATTCTGAAACTTTTATTAGGAACAAACAACAATAAAAGAGGTAAAAGCAGGAGAAACCAACTAAAGAACCCAACAAAGAATCCCAAAATCATGTACAGAGAAGACTCAGGCGTATTGAGGATGGTAGCGTTTTCAATAATTTCAGTTTGTAGGCTTTCAGTTACAGGATAAGAAGCATAACTCACATTTGTAAGTGTAGTTAGCGTTATTAAAATTAGTATTAGTTTTTTCATTTTCTAATTCATAGACATTGCTGACATACCAAGAATTAAAAACCCAAGTACGATTAAAGCAATAGTAATTTGAAATTTTGTTTTCTTTCTTACTCTTATTTTATCATCCTCAATTAAATTATAACTTTTATATTTTTTATAAAAATAGTAAACAATTGCAAATAGTGTTGCGAAAATAAAACCAACTAGGATTTGCAAATACCAAGGCATATTATCTGGAACCTCTTCAGGTTTTGTAACAGGAAAAGAAGCATAACTTACATTTGTTATTATAGTAAGTGTAATTAAAAGCAGTATTAGTTTTCGCATAATTCAAAATGTTTTGAATACTAACGATACAAAAATAAAGCATTTAAAATAAAGTATTATGCTTAGCATAGTAAATTGCCTTTTCTTTAATAGTTTTGCACCATGCAAAAGTCCATTTTCATTATTTTTAGTTTATTTATTGGTTTTGCTAATGCACAACAAACTACAAAGTTCAATTATTTAGGAACTTTATTATTGCCTAACAATTCTGCCATAAGTTTCAGTATTCATTTTAATGAGGAAAATGGAGTGGTAAATGGTTATTCCCTTACCAATATAGGCAACCCTGATGAGACTAAAAGTGATCTCAGTGGCATTTATTTCAAAAAGGATAAATCTTTCCAATTGCAGGAAACACAAATACTTAGCACAAGCTCGGAAGCAGATTTAAGTACTTTCTGTTTTATTCACGCCAATTTGTATATCAAAGGACGATTGGGAAACAAACGCCTGGAGGGGGAGTTTGTGGGCTTGTTTGCTAATAATGATACTTGCGCAAGTGGTAAAATTCTGCTTATGGAAAAAGAGAAATTGGAGAAAAAAATAAAGAAGATAAAAAAGAGGATAGAAAAGTTTGAAGAAAAAAGGCCTACTGTTTTGCAGACCAAACAACTAAAAGACGGGGATGATTTTGTGCTTAATTGGGAGAGTGAAAAACTTACACTTTACCTCTGGGATGCAAATGAGGAGGATGGTGATAAAATTCAGCTAATCATCAATGGGAAGATTATTCTTAACGAATATGAAACAAAACGAAAACGTAAAAAAATAAAATACAAATTACAAAAAGGCGAAAATACAATTGAGATAAAAGCCATTGGTTTGGGGACATCTCCTCCTAACACCAGCCGAATTGAGTTAGTAGATAGCAAAACAAAATATCCTGTTGTCATGCAACTTAGCCTGGATAAATCGGCAATTATTATTATAGTGAAATAAAAAAGCCCTCCAAAGAGGGCTTATAACAATCAATCAAAAACTATTAAACAAAACTAATCTACATTATCGTGCAAAAACGAATTATTTAGTTTTATTTCCGTTTTGTTATCCTCCCCTTCCGTTAAGGTATATTTAGAAACTTCCGATTCTGAGGAATGAGGCGTTTCCTCCAAGTCCACATTGTCGCGCTTGTATGCTGGCTCGTCTTCCAATGCAGTTAAGCCAGAAGGTGTCCTTAGCTTCATAGAAATATTCTTTAATCTATCTTCTCTTTCCCTTGATTTATTAGTTAGTATCTCTAAATTTACCGGAAGGGATTCGCTTTCATTTATTGCTTCACTTTCAACATCCAATTCTATTTCAGTAGCTTCCTCTTCTTGTTTTAATGTTGGTATTAATTCATCAGGTAATTCCACCTCATCCTCCAAATCAATAACAACTGGCTGAGGTTCTACATCCAGCTCTATTTCAGTAGATAATTCTACTTCTTCAGTATTTAATTCTACTTCTTCTACCTCTTTTGTTTGCTCCTCTTCTTTAATCTCTACTTCTTTTTCTAGTGCTTCTATTTCCAATTCTAGTTCAACTTCTGTATCTAATTCTTCTGTATTATCAAAAATAGTGTGCTGTACTTTATCCTCTTTTGTAGGAGATATTACTTCTTGCTCTTTTTCTTGGCTTAATACATCATCAATATTTGCCTCTCCATCTAATGTAACGGTAACATCATCCTTTATCACCTTTACATTAAAGCCAGTAGCAATTACAGTCACACATACTTCCCCATTTAATTCAGGATCAATCCCTATACCTTCAATAATATTTACCTCACAACCAGCTGCCTCCTGAATTTTTTGCTTGATATCCGAAAGTTCCATCATTCTAATTTCTTCCTCTCCATCACCAGTTACAATTTTCAAAAGTACTTGCTTGGCTCCTTTAATGTTATTATCATTAAGAAGTGGGGAATCAAGCGCCCCTTTTACTGCCTCAATGGCTCTATTCTCTCCAGAGGCAGTTGCTTGCCCCATTACGGCTGTTCCACTATTTTCCAATACTCTTCTGGCATCATTAAGGTCAATATTTACCAGCAAATGTTGTGATATTACTTCTGCAATACCTTTGGTTGCAGTATTGAGCACTTCATTGGCTTTTGCGAATGCCTGAGTAAAAGTTAAGTTGCCATAAATTTCAATTAGCTTGTCGTTATTAATAACCAAAAGCGTATCCACATATTTTCTGAGCTCTTTTAGTCCTTGCATTGCATATTTATGCCGATTCCCTCCTTCTGTTGAAAAAGGAATGGTTACCACTCCAACAGTTAGGATGCCTTTTTCTTTTGCCGCCTCAGCAATTACAGGGGCTGCACCAGTTCCGGTTCCTCCTCCCATTCCAGCTGTAATAAATAACATTTTTGTATTGGAATCCAAAAGTTCTTTTACTTTGTCAATACTTTCTTCTGCTGCCTTTCGACCCATTTCAGGGTTTGAACCCGCACCAAGTCCCTCTGTAAGTTCTGCTCCTAATTGTATTTTAGTAGGAACATCACTTTTATCCAAGGCTTGTGCATCTGTATTACAGACTACAAAATCCACACCCTCAATGCCATTTTTGTGCATGTAATTAACAGCATTACCGCCACCACCACCAACTCCAATCACCTTTATAATAGAGGATCGGTTTTTCGGCAGGTTAAATTCGAATAAACTTTCATTTTCACTCATGATTAATTGTTTTTATAGTTAATAATTGATTGTTTTTTTATGTTACATCTTCTTCAAAAAATTCTGCTAATAGTTCTTTTAATCTGACTAATATTCCTCCTGGCGTTGGTTTGTCATCTTCCTTGTCTTTCCCTACAAGATGGGCTTCCAAATCTTCAAACCCTTTTAACACCAACCCAACACCTGTTGAATACATTGGACTTGTTACTTTTCCGTGCGATTCCTTTCCTAAATGTTCATTTGGTAATCCTACTCTTACATCTTTGCCAGTAATGTAAGATACTAGTTGCGGCAAGGCTCTCAGCTGTGAGCCGCCACCAGTTAGCACAATTCCAGTCATTAGTTTATTTTCAAAACCTGAAACTTTTATTTCATGATACACCAAATCGATAATCTCTTTCATACGAGCGCTTATTATTTCAGCCAGATTTTTAATAGATATTTCCTTTGGCTCTCTGCCTCTTAGTCCGGGGATGGAAACCATTACATTATCTTGATCGCTTGTATGCATTGCCGAACCAAATTTCACCTTCAAGAGTTCAGCTTGTTTTTCTAAAATAGATAGCCCTGTTTTAATGTCTTTTGTAATAATATTTCCTCCAAAAGGGATTACTGCCGTATGCCGAATAATACCATCCAAAAAAATAGCCACATCAGTAGTTCCTCCACCAATATCAACCAGTGCTACTCCTTCATTTAACTCATCATTATCAAGGGTTGCTATGGCGGAAGCGAAAGGTTCTAAAATAAGTTCCCTGGCATTTAATCCTGCTTTTTTTACACACCTTATAATGTTGCGCACTGCCGCAACTTGTGCCGTAATAATATGGAAGTTTGCCTCTAATTTAATACCCGCCATTCCCTTAGGGTTTTGTATGCCATCTTCTCCATCCACTGTATATTCCTGGGGAATAACATGAATTACTTCCTCCCCAGGAACGGTTACCAGTTTGAACATATTTTCCCTGAGCTTTTCCATATCGTCAATGGTAATTTCATTTTCAATATCATCTCTTACCATTTCACCTCTGTGCTGTAAACTTTTGATGTGTTGGCCGGCAATGCCAATATAAACTTCATCAATCTCGGCTCCTGATTTTTGCTCGGCTTCCTCCACCGCCAGTTTTATCGACTCTACGGTTTTATCGATATTGGCCACAATACCTCTTAATACTCCTCCTGAAATGGCTTTTCCCATTCCTAAAATTTCCAACTTTCCGAATTGGTCTTTTCTGCCAACCATCACGCTTATTTTGGTTGTTCCTATATCCAGCCCTACAATTATTGGCGAATTATTTTCCATATTTTTTATTTTTTAGTACAAACAATCTGATTTTTAAATTTTAAGTTGATATGTGAATAGTTGTTCCATCCTCTTTCTGAAATTCCTTTTTCATAAAACAACTTTAACTTACTGAATTTAGTAGCTATATTTATCGGCTTTCCAAATACTATTTGCTGATAGCCAACTCTTGGTATTAGTATTAAATCCCCATTTTCTTCTGTATGAATTTGCATAATTTGTGCTTTCCAAAACGGATTCTCATTAATGAATTTAGCCAATAAAAAGAGCTCTCCTTTTTCTTGAAAATTTACTTTTCCTGTAATAACAAGCCTGCGGGCAGTATACACTTTTGACAGTGGCATACGCTTGCCGTTTTCATCAATATAAAAGGAGTTGTTTTCGGTTGCCACTCTTGCTATTGGACTTCTTTGTAAAATCTCAACAAATACATTTCCAGCAATATCAAAGTAGGCATTTACCTCTTTAATGGAGGTATGATTTCCAATGCTTTTTTCAATTTCATCCATTGCTATTTCTGCTCTCGTTTTCCCTAATGGATGCAAGTTTATATTGCTTAATAGTTCATTAATCATTTTATCGTTTATAAAATGGTTTTCACTGCTTGCAACCATAACCTCAAATTTCTGACATTCCACTAGCTGTTGGTTTTTTACCGAAAAAGCCATCAGCAATACAATGACAGCTATTAGCATAAGCCAGCTTAATATTTCAAATGCTTTTTTCATCAGTTATAAAATTCTTTTATAGGCTGAACCATTGTGCTTATGTCCCCTGCTCCCATTGTAAGTAACACCTCAAAATCCTTTTTTTCAAGAACGCTTAGTAGTTGCTCTTTGCTACAAACTTCATTTTTTATGGTGCACTTTTCAGCCAACATTTGTGAGGTAACTCCATCAATTGGTTTTTCTCTGGCAGGATAAATCTCTAACAAAATAAGTTCATCTGATAGGGATAAACTCTCGGCAAATTCATCTGCAAAATCCTGCGTTCTGGAAAATAAATGAGGCTGGAAAATTACCATGACTTTCTTTCCTTCATACAACTCTTTTACAGCTTGTATAGTCACTTTTACTTCCTTAGGATGATGGGCATAATCGTCAATAAATGTCATCTTATCATTATGCAAATGAATTTCAAATCTTCTTTTTATCCCCTTAAAAGAACCAATTGCTTTTTCAACATTGTCGCAAGTTGCCCCCAAAAAACAAGCCACAGCAGATGCTGCTAACACATTTTCAATATTGTGTTTTCCTGGCATATCTATCAGTAAGTTGGTTATCTTTTTTTTATAAGCCATCCCGGGAAGAATATCTAAAACCCCAATATCAAATTTTGTTTTATTGTTGCTGATGCCAATATTGGAAGCATAATAATCTGCCTTTTCCGTGGCGGAATAGGACACTAAAGCCCCCTCTTCTGGTTTTTCAAATTCTGTTTGTACGCCAGCTTGCACCAACAAAAATCCTTTTTGTTTTACTTGGGAAGCAAATTTTTGGAAGGCAATCTCCAATGATTTTTTATTTTCGTAAATATCCAAATGGTCCTCATCTATAGAAGTAATAACTGCCACATCAGGATAAAGCGAAAGGAAAGAGCGATCGTATTCATCCGCTTCCACAATTACAATATTTCCTTTTTCGGCTAAAATAAGGTTACTATTAAAATCCTTACTAACTCCACCCAAAAAAGCAGTACAATCAATTTCAGAATTTTTCAAAATATGGGTAAGTAGTGCAGCTGTTGTTGTTTTCCCGTGGGTTCCTGCAATAGCAATAGTAAAACTTTGGCGCGTTATTATTCCCAAAACTTCTGAACGCTTTAAAGGGATTATTCCTTTTTCTTTAAAAAAATGAAATTCAGTATTATTCTCATCAATAGCTGGGGTGTAAATCACCAAAATCTCTGCGAATTTTGCCTCTTTTACCTCATCACTTATCTGACTTATATCATCTTTATAATGAATAGCAATACCTTCTTTTTCTAATTTTTCTGTAAGTGTGGTTTTGCTTTTATCATAGCCACTCACCTGTATTCCTTGTGCATTAAAATACCTTGCCAAGGCACTCATGCCTATGCCTCCTATACCTAGTAAATAAATATGTTTGTATAAATCTAAATTCATTTTTTACTTAAAATCAATGCTTCATTTGCAATCTTGTCAGCAGCATCCATTACTGCCAAATTCTTGATGTTTCTTATTAACTCTTTCTGCATTACAGTATCGTCATACAGTTCCTGCAAACAATTAACTAATTTACTGCCTGCCTCATTGTCTTTCACCAGCAGTGCTGCCTTTTTATTAACGACCGCTTGTGCATTCTTTGTTTGATGATCTTCCGATACATTTGGAGAAGGAATTAAAATAGTAGGCTTAGCAATACAACAGAGCTCAGAAATGGCAATTGCCCCAGCTCTTGAAATGATAATATCGGCTGCCCCATAAGCTTTATCCATTTCTTTTATAAAAGTATATGCGTTTATTCCCTTTACTGCTTTTTCTTTTACGCTTTTTTCTGCTTTTTTCTGATAGCTAATGCCCGTTTGCCAAATCAAATTCAAATTGTTTTCTACAAAAAAAGATATGTTTTCATCAATTGCCTCATTGATGGTTCTTGCCCCTAAACTACCTCCAATTACAAGTACTGTTTTTTTATTTTCTTCCAAATTAAAATGAGAAATACCCAGCTGTTTTTTACTGGCAAATTCCAATACATCTTGCCTAATTGGGTTTCCGGTAAAAATGATTTTATTTTTTGGAAAAAACTGTTCCATATTATCGTAAGCCACACAAACTTTATCTACCACTTTGGAAAGTACTTTATTGGTAATTCCCGGATATGAATTTTGCTCTTGCACCAATGTTGGAATATTTTTTTTAGCTGCCACATAAAGTAATGGGCCACTTGCATATCCGCCAGTTCCTATTGCAATATCTGGCTTAAATTTTTTGATTATTCTTCTCGCTTTTAGCAAACTACTAATTACTTTAAATGGAAAGTATAAATTTTTAATGGTAATCCTTCTTTGCAAACCACTTATCCATAAGCCTTTAATTTTATATCCTTCTGCTGGAATTTTACTCATTTCCATTTTCCCTGTTGCTCCAACAAATAAAATCTCAATATTGCTCACTTTTTTCTCTAATGCCTTTGCAATAGCAAGCGCTGGGAAAATATGCCCTCCCGTTCCTCCTCCACTAATTATTACTCTAAACTGCTTCATAATTTCTGTCGGTTGAATCCCTGCTTACGCTAAGTATAATACCAATGGTAATGCAGGTAAATAAAATGGAAGTTCCTCCCATACTAATTAAGGGCAAAGTTTGCCCAGTTACCGGCATTATCCCTACTGCAACTGCCATGTTTATCATGGCTTGAAATACCAAAGAAAAAGCCAAGCCAGAAGCAATTAATCCGCCAAACTGACTTTCACTTCTGTTTGCAATTTTTACAGCCCTAAAAAAGAGAATCATATAAAGTAAAATTGGTAAAAATGCCCCTATTATCATTCCGTATTCTTCCACCATTATGGCATAAATAAAATCAGAATGGCTGGAATACAGAAAATACCTTTGCACGCTTTTCCCTGGTCCTTGCCCGAATATTCCTCCATTGTGTATTGCTATTTTTGCTTGATAGGATTGATATCCTTCATCCAAATTATAATTTTCTGATGGGGAGAAAAAGCCATCAATTCTGTTTACCCAAGTTGTGGAACGGGGCATAATCTCCCCCATTAGGGGCACATACTTGGCTGTGCCGTATAATAATAATCCTCCAAAAAGTGCTATTCCAACAATTCCTAAAATATATTTCAAATTAATTTTTGCAATAAACATCAGCACCAAACCATTGACAAAAACAAGTGCAGCAGTCGAAAAATTGGCAGGAAGAATCAGCATACAAATTAGAAGAACTGGCATTAAAATATACCATATTACTCCTTTAAATTCTCCTAAAAAATCCCTTTGTTTGCTTAATTGCCTAGCTGTATATAATATAATAGAAAGCTTTGCAATATCGGATGGCTGAAACCTTTGCCCTGAAATAGAAAGCCAACGAGAAGCCCCATTAATACTCACCCCAATAACCATCACTAAAATAAGCAGTGCAATCGAAAACCAAAACCCTAAAACTCCAAGCCGAGAAAAGTATTTGAACTTTAATTTGTGAATGACATACATGCCACCTATGCCAATGCTTAGTTTTAGTAAATGGCTAAAAATATCGCCAATGCCTACAGCACTATATACTACAATCACCGAGAAAATACACAGAAAGAAAACCACTACCCAAATGGTTCTGTCCCCTTCTAATTTTATGTTTTTTAGAACGGTATCCATTTATAATTTCCTAACCTGATTTTTGAATTCTTGCCCTCTGTGCTCGAAATTATCAAACATATCGAAACTTGCACAAGTTGGAGATAATAACACCACATCTCCTTTATCACCTAATTGATAGGATGACCTTACTGCTTCTTCCATACTGCTTACCGTTTCAATTTTACCCACTATTTTGTTAAAATATTTTTGTATTTTCTTGGTTGATTCTCCTAAACAAATAATGGCTTTCACCCTGCTTTTTACTATCTCCGAAATCTCATCATAATCGTTTCCTTTATCCACTCCTCCTACAATCCAAATAACTGGTTTTGTCATGCTCTCCAAAGCATACCAAGCCGCATTTACATTAGTTGCTTTTGAATCATTTATAAAATCTATTCCATGAACAGTAAGCACATATTCCAATCGGTGCTCAATGTTCTGGAAATCGAGCATACTTTGCCTGATAATATCATTTTTTATATCCAGTATTCTTGTGGCAATTGCTGCTGCCATTGAATTATAAATGTTGTGTTTTCCTTGTAATGCTAGTTCTTGAATTGTCATTTTTTTGTTGTTTAGGTTAATATTAATTTTGTTGTTTTTATAAAAAGCGCCATTCCCTGCTATCTGTTTATTTATAGAAATTGGTATCGCTTTTGCTTTTGTTTTTAAGTTAGCTTTTATCTGTTTGTCATCCCTATTATAAATAAGCACATCCTCTTTTTGCTGATTCATTGTTATGCGCAACTTTGATGCTATATATTTGCTAAAATCATTTTCATATCGGTTTAAATGATCAGGAGTAATGTTGAGAATAATCGCTACATTTGGCTTAAATTCTTTGATGCCATCCAATTGAAAACTGCTCAGTTCCAAAACGATATAACTATAATCTCTATTAGCAATTTCTCTAGCAAAACCAACACCAATATTCCCAGCTATGAGCACATCCAATCCTGCTTTTTTTAGGATGTGGCCAACAAGCAGAGTAGTAGTGGTTTTGCCATTGCTTCCTGTTATGGCAACCACTTTTGCTTTGGTGTATCTAAAAGCAAACTCCACTTCTGAAACAACAGAAATTCCTGCCAATTTTATGGCTTGAATAATGTCTATATCGTCTGGAATTCCCGGGCTTTTTACTACTTCTTTTGCTTGCAGAATTTTTTCCATTGTGTGCTTACCTTCCTCCCATTTTATCTCATTATTTGAAAGAACTTTTTTATTTTCCTTAGTTATTATTCCACTATCTGAAACAAAAACTTTCAACCCCTTTTTCTTTGCTAAAATAGCTGCCCCCACTCCACTTTCCCCTGCACCTAAAATCACTATTTGTTTTTCCACCTATCTTAATTTTAGCGTCACAATAGTTAGTATTGCCAACATGATACCTACTATCCAAAAACGCGTAACAATTTTACTTTCGTTATAACCCAACTTCTGAAAATGATGGTGCAAAGGCGCCATTTTGAATATTCTTTTTCCCTGCCCATATTTCTTTTTGGTATATTTGAAATAACCTACTTGCAGAATAACCGAAAGATTTTCAATTAGGAAAACTCCACACAAAATCGGTATCAATAATTCCTTTCGGATAAGGATTGCTGCTACTGCAATTATACCTCCGAGAGACAAACTTCCTGTATCGCCCATAAACACTTGTGCTGGATAGGAATTGTACCACAAAAATCCCACACAAGCCCCCACAAAAGATGCCATGAAAATCACTAACTCTCCAGTATTTGGGATGTACATAATATTGAGATAATCGGCTGCCATAATATTACCAGACACATAAGCAAATACCGCAATAGTAGCTCCTATTATGGCGGAAGTTCCTGTTGCCAAGCCATCCAAACCATCCGTCATATTTGCACCATTGGATACTGCTGTAATAATCAAAATCACGATAAGTATAAACAAAATCATGGATGCAATTGGCGCTATGTCACCCATCCAGTTTGTAAGTATTTTGTAATCAAATTCATTATTTTTTACAAATGGAATGGTTGTTTTTGTGGATTGTTTTGCCTCTTGCTCAAATCCATATTCGTTTGCAATAGATATATTTGTTTCGGTAATTATTTGGGAGTCCGCTAATTGTTCTTTTACAACAATATCAGCATGAAATACCATGATAAGCCCTACAATAATTCCCAAGCCAACTTGCCCTAATATTTTGAATCGTCCGGCTAACCCCTGCTTGTCTTTACGATACACTTTTATATAATCGTCAATAAAGCCAATTACGCCCATCCAAAGGGTAGAGATAATCATGATGATAATGTAGATATTTTCGAGTTTTGTAAAAAGTAGTGTAGGAATCAGGATTGCAGCAATAATGATTAACCCTCCCATTGTTGGCGTTCCTTTTTTCTGCTTTTCACCTTCTAATCCCAATTCCCTTATCTGTTCCCCTATTTGTTTTTCTCGTATCAAATTGATGATTTTTCCACCAAAAACCATGGACACCAAAAGGGAAGTGATTACTGCCATGGCCGAACGAAAGGAAATATATTGAAATACGCCCGCTCCGGGAAAATTATACGCTTCTTGTAGGTAGTCAAATAAGTAATATAACATTAGCTTTTAATTAGGTTTAAAGATTCTTTTATTTCATCCATATCGTCAAAAGGATATTTTACTCCTTTTATCTCCTGGTATTTTTCGTGTCCTTTGCCAGCTACCAATATGATATCTTCTTTTTCTGAAATTGTGCAAGCTGTTTTGATGGCTTGTTTTCTATCGCTTATTAGCAAAGTTTTCTTTTTCTGAACAGGATTGAGTCCTGCCATCATATCTGAGATAATATCCTCTGGATTTTCTGATCTGGGATTATCGGAAGTAATAATAACTTGGGTACTTAAATCGCAAGCTATTGCTGCCATTTTTGGTCGCTTTGTCCTGTCTCTATCTCCCCCACAGCCAAGCACAGTAATTAGTTTTTCATTCCCTGACCTTATTTTATTTATGGTGCCAAGCACATTTTTTAGCGCATCTGGTGTGTGGGCATAATCAACAATTGCCGTTACGCCTTCCTTATTTCTTACACTCTGAAACCTCCCTTTTGCTGAACTTAGCATACTAATACCTTCAAGGAGTTTTTCTTCATCTGTTTCTAGCAAAACGCCAACAGCATAAACTGCCAAAACATTATAAGCATTAAACTCTCCTATTAATTTAGTCCATAAATCGAAATTATTAATGCTTAAAAGCATTCCATCAAACTGATTTTCCAGAATTTTACATTTAAAATCGGACATGCTTTTTAAGGAATAAGTTTGCTTTTTTGCTTTTGTATCTCTTAGCATATTTATACCGTGCTTGTCATCATTATTTACAAGAGCAATGGCATTAGAATTTAACTGATTAAATACTTTCTTTTTAGCATTTATATATTTATTAAAAGTGGAATGGTAATCTAGATGATCGTGAGAAATATTGGTAAAAACCATGATATCAAAAGCAAGTCCTACAATACGATTCTGGTCGATTGCATGCGAACTTACTTCCATAAAACAATACTCACATCCATCAGAAACCATCTGAGATAAAAGCTGGTTTATTTCAACTGCATCTGCTGTTGTATGGGTGCTTTCAATAGTGTCATTATTTATCTTATTATTAATTGTAGAAAGCATTCCGACCTTTTTATTCATCCCTAAAAACAGATTGAATAAAAGAGAAACAATGGTTGTTTTTCCATTTGTTCCTGTTACCCCAATAAGTTTTAACTTTTCGGATGGATTTTCAAAATAATTAGTAGCTATTACTGCTAATTCCTTACTAGAGTTTTTTACAATAATGTAGCTGATATTTTTTTCAGTTTTAGAAGGGAGTTGTTCTGCTACAATGGCGGTTGCACCATTTTTTATGGCTTGTAAGATATATTCATGACCATCCGTTATTGTCCCTTTTACCGCTACAAATAAGCTTTGTTTTTTTACTTTTCTGGAATCAAAATGCACAGAGGAAATAGGTAAATCGGTGGTGCCAACTACATTAATAATTTCTACTTTATAAAGTATCTCTTTTAAAGATTTCATGCTAATTCCAAAATTATTTCACTTCCATTTTTAAATCGTTTTCCTTTTTTTAAACTTTGATTTTTTATTGTTCCTTTCCCTGAAAAATGAACTTTAAGCCCATTGTTTTCCAAAAGAAAAAGCACATCCTGAATCCCCATTCCTCTTAATTCAGGAATAAAGCCATCTTTTAAATCTTCTTCTATTTTCCGTGTTTTTAGCTCAATAATATCTTGCTTAGCACTAGCAATTATCCAATTGGTTTTATCAGCTTGGAAAGGAATATTTAGCTCGCTTAAAACAACTTGTGCATCATAATTGTTTCCGTTTTTGGTATAAGGCGAACTTGTGTTTTTTTGGGCGGTAAACACTTCATGCAATTCCAAGTCAGATGCAAAAACTTTATCTGCAATTTCCTTAAATACGGGTGCTGCCACTTTTGCGCCATAAAAGCCGTTTTCTGTCGGGTTACTTATCACTACAATACATGAATATTTTGGATTATCTGCTGGAAAAAATCCTGCAAAAGATGCTTGATAGCTTTTTTTCTCTCCTTTTTTTCTTTTCCAATAATTAAGCTGACAAGTACCCGTTTTTCCGGCAATACTATACTGTTTGCTTTTTATGTTTTTTGCTGTCCCTCTCTCCACTACTTGTATCATTAAAGGGATAATTTGCTCGATATTTGTTCTGGCACAAATTGCAGGATTGATAACTTCTGTATTATATACTTCAATAAATTTTCCATTTCTTTTTAAGCCGCTTACAAAAAGTGGTTTTACCATTCGCCCTTTATTTGCTATTGCATTATAAAATGTCAGCAGATGAAGCGGTGTCAAACTCACTTCATAACCAATGGACATCCAAGGCAAAGTGGTGCCTGACCAATCAAGACTTTTTGGTGTTTTTATTTTAGGGTTTTCTGGAGTTGGAATCTCAATATTAAGTGGAGTGTTTAGTTGAAATTTGTATAATCTATCTACAAATTTTTCTGGTTGTTTGGCATAAGCATTATTTATAACTTTGGAAATCCCAACATTTGATGATACTACAAAAGCTTCCCCAATTGTTATTTTTCCATAACCCCCTTTTTTGGAATCAATCATGGTTCTGTCAAAAAATTTACACCTGCCATTTTCGGTATCTACACTATCTGATAATTTGAAAAATCCATCTTCCAATCCAGCCAAAATAGAAGCCAATTTGAAGGTAGAGCCAGGCTCGGAATGTTCCCCTATCACATAGTTGTAATCTTCAATAAACAATCCTTCTTTTAATCTTCTGAGGTTAGCAATTGCTTTTATTTTTCCTGTTTTCACCTCCATCACAGCCACACAACCAAATTCTGCTTTATGTTTCTCAAGTGCATTTATTAATGCCCGTTCAGCAACATCCTGCAAATCAATATTGATAGTGCTTATTACATCATCTCCGGCTTTTGGCAATACATTCGCATTAGAATTGATTGGCATCAAAACCTTTTTAGAAATTTTTTGTACTAACTTTTTACCGTTTTCCCCTTTCAAAATTTGGTTATAAGCTCCTTCAATTCCTATTGGCTTTATCCCCTGCCTTTCATATCCTATTGTTCGTTTTGCTAACAGTTGAAATGGTATTTCTCTATTTTCTTTTCTCTCACAAATTAGCCCTCCTTTAAATTGACCCATCTTAAAAATTGGGAAAGATTTTAGTTGTTTTACTTTATTGTAAGTCATTTCTTTTTTAAGAAAATAATATCTTTCATTGTTCTTTTTTGCATTTCGAAACTCAATTTCATAAGCCAAAGCAGTTTTATCGTTAAATAAATTTTCCAATTTCTTGGCTAAGGCAGAAATGTACTTGCGAAAAGTGTCATTATCTATTGTTTGAAAATCAATATGCACATCATAAAGAGGCATAGATATCGCAAGCAGACTTCCATCATCAGAGAAAATATTTCCTCTTGGCGCCTCAACCGTTATAAACTCGGGTTGGTTCTGACTAAATGATTCTTTTAATTGTTGGATTACAAAAACCTGAGATAAAATGATAAATGCAAAAAGAATCATAAAAAAATACAGAAAAATCAATCGCCAGTTTATATTCCCTTTCTGTTTATTCATTAGTTTTCTTCAATAATTTTTGGAGCTATTAGTGATGATTTTAAACCCATACTTACCACTGTATTTTCAATTGTTGATCTTTTGTATTTACCCATCAATTCCGACTTTGTAGTAATGTATTCCACTCGCAATTCATATAACTCTTTTTCTGCTTTATCAATATTTCGGGCGAGATGCTCAGCATTGTAGTAAAGGGTAATATTGATGATGATTAAAAGCACAACAAATAGGATGAATGGTAGGTGTTCCTGATTCTCCTTCTTAGAAAGAAAATCTCCTCTAATTATTTGGGTAATAATATTTTGCTCTTGCGCTTTTTTACTTCTCATTCTATATTTTTTCAGCAATCCTTAGCTTTGCACTTCTTGCTCTTGGGTTGTTTTTTATTTCCTTTTCAGAAGGAATAATTACTTTTTTACTGATTTCTTTAAATTTCTTGAAAGGATTTCCGTAAAAATCTTTTTGCAGATTTCCTTCTATATTTCCTTTTTTTACCAAATTCTTTACCAATCTATCTTCCAATGAATGGTAGGAGATTACCGATAATCTACCGCCAACTTTTAATAAGTCAGTTGCTGCATTTAGCATTGCTTTTAATGCTCCTATTTCATCATTTACCTCAATTCGTATGGATTGAAAAACCCTTGAAAAAAACTGATTTCTTTTTCTCTCAATGGTTAAATGCTGCATGCAATCTAAAAGCTGATTAGTGGTTAGAATCTGTTTTTCCTTTCTAGCTGTAACAATGGTTTTGGCAATTTTTCTTGATTCTCTAAGTTCACCATATTCGAAAAATACTTTTGCTAAATCTTCTTCTGAATAATTATTAATGATATGCTTGGCATCCAATTCAGAATTGAGATTCATACGCATATCCAATGGTCCTGAAAATCGAGTGGAGAATCCTCTTTCTGAAATATCAAATTGATGAGAAGAAACACCTAAGTCCGCCAACAATCCATCAATTTTATTTACCCCTTCCAATCTTAAAAAGTTTTTAATGTTTCTGAAATTAGTATTCAATAATTTGAAATTATTATTTTCTAAAATATTATTGTTAGCATCTGTATCTTGATCAAAAGCATACAACTTCCCTGTGCTAATATTTTTTAAAATTTCTCTCGAATGTCCACCCCCACCAAATGTTACATCTATATAAATTCCGTTGGGATTTATACTAAGCCCCTCCACACTCTCACTTAGTAAAACCGGCTCATGATACATCATCCTCCCTCTTTACATGTGACTGATTCCCCATTACTTCTTCCGCTAATTTTCCAAAGTCTTTCAATGTTGATTTTATGGTGTCTTCATACTGCTGCTTATCCCAAATCTCAATGACATTTACGGATGCAGTTAGCACAATTTCCTTGTCAATTCCAGCAAAAACAATTAGGTTTTTTGGGATAAGTATTCTACCATTTCCATCTGCTTCTACTATTTTTAATCCTGACATATACGAGCGTATAAAATCAATATTCTTCTTTATAAACCGATTTAATTGATTCACCTGTGCTGCCATTGTATTCCATTCTTTCATTGGATACATCTCCAAGCAATTATTAAAAACGCTTCTTTTTATTACAAAACCATCTTGCATCACAGGAGATAATTGTTTTTTTAGAGCGGAGGGAAGCATGATACGACCTTTTGCATCAGACTTACATTCATATGTTCCTATCAGATTAATCACTTTTCTTTTTTAATGGGTGTAAATATATTATAAATGCCCCACATTTTACCACATTTTACCACTTTGTTGAAAACTTTATCCATTTTCTCTGTTTCTCAAATGGTATTCAGAAGAATAAATATTCAATACTCCTATCAAATAAAATTTCTTTACTTTGCAACTGTTGAAAAATATTGAAGATGATAAAAAAAGAAGGTGAATTCACATATATTGAAAAAGGGGAAGGAGTCCCTCTAATTTTATTACACGGTCTTATGGGCGGGGTAGATAATTTTGGAACTATGGTAGATGTAGTAGCTGATGCCGGATTTAAAGTTCTTGCTCCTGATTTAAAACTTTTTAAAGTCCCCTTGCTGAAAACTTCTATAAAGTATTTGGCAGAATATCTTAATGATTTTATGAATCACAAGAAATTAAAGAAAGCCGTACTAGTTGGAAATTCACTGGGAGGACATATTGCCCTTGTTTTTTCTAAAAAATATCCAGAAAAGGTAGAGGGTATGGTGCTAACAGGGAGTTCTGGTTTGTACGAAAAAGCAATGGGGGATTCATTTCCTAGAAGAGGTGATTATGAGTATATAAGAATAAAAACAGAAGAAGTGTTTTATGATCCGAAAACTGCTACTAAAGAATTGGTAGATAAAGTATTTGATATAGCAAATAAAAGAGATTCCGTAATCCGATTACTTGCTTTTGCAAAATCGGCAATACGACACAATATGGCTGAAGATATCCCTAACTTTAAAATGCCTGTTTGCCTTATTTGGGGAAAGCAAGACAAGGTAACCCCCCCACATGTTGCTGAGGAATTTCATAGTCTTTTCCCTAATTCCGAACTTTTCTGGATTGACAAATGTGGGCATTCGCCAATGTGGGAGCACCCTGAAAAGTTTAGCGAAATTACCATTGATTGGATGGGTAATCATTTCTAAAATTTTGTGATGCAGATAAAAAGTGCCGATTTTATTATCAGTAATACGGATTATACCCATTGCCCAAAAGCAAATATGCCAGAATATGCTTTTATTGGCAGATCAAATGTTGGCAAGTCGTCCATTATTAATCTCATTACAAATAAAAAACACCTTGCTAAAATTTCAAGAAAGCCCGGGAAAACACAACTTATCAATCATTTTTTAATAAATAAAGAGTGGTATTTGGTGGATTTACCTGGTTATGGCTATGCTACCGTTTCTAAAACACAAAAGCAAGAATTTCAAAAAATTATTTTTAATTATCTGGAATATAGGGAGAATTTAATGTGCCTGTTTGTGCTTTTGGATTGCAGACACAAGCCCCAAAAAATTGATTTGGAATTTATGAAGTGGTTGGGCGAAAAGCAAATACCCTTTCTTATGATTTTTACAAAAATTGATAAATTAGGCAAGACTGCACTTAAAAAAAATATAGAAAATTACAAAACTGAGATGCTAAAACAATGGGAAGAGATACCTCAAACTTTTTTCGCGTCAGTGCCTAAAAGAAAAGGAAGTAAGGAAATTCTTGACTTTATTGAAAATACGAATCTTCTTTTTACTTCTTAGCTTTTATTATTCCTGACTGCTCCCCAAAAAATGCACAATAATCTCTTAGCGCATCTGCTAGATTGGTTTCATTAGTGGCTTTTTCTAGTGAACTTGCCATTGAGAGTAGCGTTTGATGATACATAATCAGCATCTCACTTACCATCATGTCCTTTGTCCAAAGATCAATTCGTAAAGTTTCATTTGTTTTTTTATCCCAAGCCGAAATTAAAAAAGATTTTACCTCTACCTTTTTTAGCTGTCCATCTGTACTGCTCATCTGAATATTTTGCGGAATGTTGTTTTCGTTTAGCTCAATTTCAAAACTAATTTTTGATTTTTTCATCATTATTCTTTAAGGTTTGTAGCCCGATTGTTGTAAAATTTCTTGGGGCTTTGTGTTTTGCATTAATTCTATTAAAGTAACGCTCGTATTGTTTTCCATATATTCGTTCACAATTTTCCATCCTAGCCAATAGGCAATTCTTCCTGGAGATTTGTTTGACATTCCTTTTGCAAAAGGCGAATAGTTGATGTAACTATTATACTGCTTTATATCGGTAGAAAAAAGAATGTCGTTTTGAATAAAATAAGCCCAAATAGATTGCTCATTATCCTCACACCAAGCAATTTGTTTTTTGCTAAATCTGAGTTTATCGGCTTTCGGGAGCTGAGGTAACATTACATCCAAAAAATACATGATTTTCCCTTTATAAATCATCTGAGATAAAAAGTCATTTCCCCTATCAAAGGCCCCAAACTCATTATTAGCAATTGCCTCAAAGCAGTAAGGCAAAATAAATTTTTTCTGATTTTTAAAACGCATGTATTCTGGGAAACTTAGTCGCTTGTAAAAACAGCAGTCTTTACCCAGAAAATAATCCAAGCCAATAGCGAGAATACTGTCATTTGTAACCACTCCAAAGTTGAAACCAGTAAAATAAGTAATGACTCTTGGTGCTTTTCTTTCAGGAAAATGATGTTTGTATCTGTCAAAAGCATCTGCTAAATCCCTTTCCAAAAAATCTACATTCGGATATTTTTTCATTAGCGTATCGTATGCCTCTCTCATGTCTGGATGGTAAACAAATGATAAAATTTCATCTCTATATCCTGCGCTTTGGGAATTTGTTCTTAAAATTTCCTGATTAAAACTCTCGAAAAAAGAACCAAGCTCTGTTTCCCATTCCAGAATATCATCCTTAATTTTAATGCTATCGGTTGTAAAAAGAGTTTGCTCAAATCGATAAATTTTTATTGCTTTCGTTTTTGCAGTGTCAGACTTGTTGTTTCTGAAAACAAAAACACAAAGGACTACAACAAGAAATAAGAAAAATAATTTGGATACTTTCACATTTGCAAAATTAAGAATCTATTTAGTTTTAATGAAAACAATAATTACTTTTGCGAAAACATATTTTGTGCAAGAAGAAAAAATAATCAAACATATTGTTAGCTGGCTCAAACAATATTCTAACTTATCGAAAACAAAAGGATTTGTAATTGGTATTTCGGGAGGAATTGATTCTGCCGTAGCTTCTGTATTGGGTGCAAAAACCGAACTCCCTTTACTTTGTATTGAAATGCCAATACACCAAAGTGCCACACAAGTAGAAAGAGCAATCAATCATTTAAAATGGCTGAAAAACGACTATGCTAATGTAAGTGCAATGGAAATAAACCTCACTCCACTTTTTGATTCTTTTATAGCGCTATTGCCTAAAAGTAAAACAGAAGAAACTTCCGAGAGAGCCCTTATCAATACTCGCGCCAGAATCAGAATGACTACCCTTTATTATTTTGCTCAGTTGAATAACTATTTGGTGCTTGGTACGGGTAATAAAGTTGAGGATTTTGGAATTGGATTTTTTACAAAAAATGGAGATGGTGGGGTTGATTTGAGCCCCCTTGCCGATTTAACAAAATCGGAAATTTTTACATTGGGTAAACAGTTAACTATTATTGAAGCCATACAAACTGCAGCTCCAACGGATGGCTTATGGAATGACAACAGAACAGATGAAGAGCAAATTGGAGCTACTTATCCAGAACTGGAATGGGCTATGGATTTTTCATTAGAAGAAAATGGTTTGTCGGAAAGAGAAAAGGAAGTGTTGAAAATTTACAGACATTTAAGAAAAGTAAATTTGCATAAAATGAAGGAAATTCCGGTTTGTACTATTCCAGAAGAATTGAAGTAAAATTATAAAGAAGTAATGTCTATTACCTCTTTTATTTCTGGCACAGCCCTTTTGATGGCTTGTTCCACCCCTGATTTCATGGTCATCATACTCACATTACAACTACTACAAGCTCCCATAAGTTTTACTTTAACCACCATATCATCTGTCACTTCAATTAGTTTAATATCCCCTTCATCTGCCTCAAGGTAAGGCCGAATCTCATCCAATGCTCCTTCAATTTTACTAAGTAGTTCCCTGTCTGTAATTATTCCCATAATTTTCTTTTTAATTTGAACAACCCCTTGAATGAGTTGTTTTTACGGCCTGGGTTGGTTTTATTTTGGTATTTCTTTTATCAATCATTGCAACTACATTTTTTGCCAAAGTTAGAAATGATTTTGCAATTGGACTGTCGATTTGCAAAATAGCGGGTCTGCCAGCATCTGCGGCCTCTCTTACCGATTGCACAATTGGGATTTCTGCCAATAATTCGATATTCAATTGCTCTGCCAATTCTTTTGCCCCTTCTTTTCCAAAGATATAATATTTTTTATTAGGCATGTCCAAAGGAGAGAAATAAGCCATATTTTCAATAATTCCAAGAACTGGTACATTAATACTTTCCATTTGGAACATATTCACCCCTTTTCTGGCATCAGCCAAAGCAATGGGTTGAGGGGTGCTAACTACAATAGCCCCAGTTAAAGGAATAGACTGTACCAAAGATAAATGAATATCTCCTGTTCCTGGTGGCAAATCAATAATTAAGTAATCCAGCTCTCCCCAGTGTGCATCCCAAATAAGTTGGTTTAATGCTTTTGATGCCATGGGGCCTCTCCAAACTACTGCTTGCTGGCTTTGTGCGAAAAAGCCAATAGAAAGCAATTTTACTCCATAACTTTCAAGAGGTTTCATTTTTGTTTTACCGTCTACATCTATTCCTTGCGGAACAGCCCCTTCCAAATCAAACATCATGGGCATAGATGGACCGTAAATATCTGCATCAACTACCCCAACTTTATTGCCAAGCTGGGTTAATCCTACAGCCAAGTTTGCGGCAATGGTTGATTTGCCTACCCCACCTTTACCTGAAGATACGGCAATGATATTTTTAACATTAGGAATAGGATTTCCTTTTATTTGCGTTACCTTTTCAGGAGCGTTGATAATCAAATTTATTTTTACAGCAGATTTTTCATAGGCATAATCGTGTATTGCTTTCATACAATCCACTTCCACTTTTTTCTTGTATTGCAAAGTAGGATTCTTTATCTCTACATCCAACTCCACATCAGTTCCGAAAATTTGAATATTTTTTATCGCCCCACTTTCCACAATATTTTTCTCCTCATTAGGCAATGTAATGTGTGATAAGGCTTCTTCTATTTGTTGTTTGGTAAGCTTCATTGTGAAGTTTAAGAATGCAAAGATAAGTTTTTTAGATTGAATTAAAGCAATTCTTTTGATGGGTCCCAAAAATTATTTTCTAAATTAATTACTTTATTTTCTTCTACTACAATTCCTTCATTTTCCAAGAGTTGTTGCATGAGATTAATTCCATTAAAATGCGCTTTTCCTGTAAGCAAACCATTACGATTTATAACCCTATGTGCTGGCACATCATTGGGGCATTTATTAAGCGCCCAACCCACCATTCTGGCAGACTTTGCACTCCCAAGATATTTACCAATAGCGCCATAGGAAGTTACTCTTCCTATTGGAATTATCCTAACGACCTCATATACTTTATTAAAGAAATTATCTTCCATTAATAATTCAGCCTAAACCTCAAATATGTAATGGGCAATCCTTTATTCAAATAGATTTGCTCATAATGGGTTTTGATTTCCATGTGCTCTCTTTTAATCGCATCATTGTATAGATCATTCGTACTGTCTTCCAAAAAATGATTTTCCCCAGCAATCACTCCCAAAGTAAAACCATGTAAAAACTGACTATCTGTTTTTAAGTGAATGAGTCCCTCCTTTTTAAGTATGTTTTTATATCTATTCAGAAAATTTGGATGCGTTAAGCGTTTTGTCCCTCTTCTTTTTTTTAATTGAGGATCCGGGAAAGTAATCCAGATTTCATCCACTTCATTTTTTGAGAAACAAGCTTCTATCCAATCAATACGGATGCGTAAAAACCCTACATTTTTCATTTCTTTGTGAAGTGAATTAGTTGCTCCTTGCCAAATTCTTGCTCCTTTTA
>CATMIT010000002.1 GCA_950069165.1 uncultured Flavobacteriales bacterium | reverse complement strand
TGGATTTGCCAATCAGGGTTTTACTTTAAGAGCAGTCATGTATTCATATTCAATCTCAGGAGTTCCGCAAAACACTTCTCCTTGTTTTGATTCTTCTCCACAATTTAATGAGCAACCAAAAACAATTATTTGTGTTGGCTATCCTTTCTCCTATAGCCATAATGCTTCTGACCCAGAGTTAGATAGTTTAGTGTATGAGTGGGCTGATGTACTAGATGATGGGGCATACAATCCTGCAGCTCCTGTTACTTTGCCTTTTTCTGCTCCTTATACCACCACTTCTCCTATCCCTGGTAATCCTACGCTCAATCAGGCCACCGGTGAGATTAGTTATTTCTCTGTAAATACTTCAGGTAATTTTGTTACTTGTGTAAGGGTATCGGCTTTTAAGTGTGGGCAATTGGTTGCTGAGGTTTACAGGGAAATACAAGTGGTACTACTAAATTGCCCTAATTTAGCATCCGGTAATCCTAATGCGCCTCCAGTTGTTCTGCCACCTTTTCCTGGTCCATCTTACTTTTTATCAGTTACAGCTGGGACTTTAGTTAATTTTAATATTATAGGAACCGATAGTAATGTTTATGCAAATGGTTCTCCTCAAGATTTAACAATGGAAGTTTCCGGTGGGCAGTTTGCTGCAGATTTTGTAACAACAACTCTTTGTGATAACCCTCCCTGTGCTACTTTCAATAATGGGGCAGGGGTTATTCCGCCTTTTTCAGCCCCATCTATTGTTTCAGGGGTTTTCAATTGGCAAACATCCTGCTATCATATTGCTTCAAATGCTGGATGTAATACTACTTCAAATTTGTATACATTTGCTATAAAAGTTGTTGATGATTTTTGTCCTGCTCCAGCTATAAAGTTTGCTACAATTACGATTGAAGTGATACAGGCACCATCAAGTGTTTCACCAGATGTGAATTGTGCTACTGTTGATAATAATGGAGATGTTTTACTTACATGGAATCATCTCCCTGGATCAAATCCAGCTACCGTGTATCATGTGTATTCTGCAAGCAATCCTACGGGTCCTTTTTCTTTAGTAGATTCTATGTATTATCCAATAGATAATTTCCTGCATCAAGGTGTAAATGCTAATATAACACCAATGTTTTATTATATGACAACTTCTTCTGATTGTGCCGGAATGTCACCACCCTCAGACACTTTAGCAGCTATAATATTAAACGCAGGGAATGACTATTTTACTTGTGATAGCGTATTAATGTCGAACGCTATAGTCGTTGGAGGGAATAATTTAACTTATTCATGGACACCAACCACCGGTCTAAATAATCCTACAATAATTCATCCTTGGGCTACACCATCAGTTTCAACTATGTATTCTCTCACTATTACCACTCAGAATGGCTGTACTCTAACAGATTCTGTTTTGGTAGATTATAATGTAGGTGTACTTAGTTATACTGTAAATGCTCAAAATGTAAGCTGTTGGGATGGTCATGATGGTCAGATTGCTGTTTATCCTTCTGGCGGAATACCGCCATATAGTTATTATATTAATGGAAATTTAAATCCAAATCCACCTCCTTTTGATTCTCTGTTTATTAACCTTCCAGTAGGTTCATATAATATTACAGTTATTGATGGTAATAATTGTTTTGATACCGGTCCACTGACCTTAGTTGGACCTGGCTATCCTTTACAAGTTATTACTTCCGATTCGGTTGCTATTTGTTATGGAGACTCCAATGGAGTGGCTAATGCTTGGGGGGCTGGCGGAACGATACCTTATAGCTTTGAGTGGTACAATGCCGCACAAGTTTCTTTTTCTAACAATGCTAGCGTGACGGATTTGCATGCTGGTTCTTATTTTGTAGAAATCACAGATGCGCTAGGGTGCGATACTTTCAAAACAGTTAATGTGGTACATCCACAAACTCCGCTTACAGCTTCCATACAAATTATGGATGTTTCCTGTAAAGGCGATAGCACAGGTTTTATAGTGGCATCTGCCGGAGGTAGTTATGCCCCTTACACTTATGTTTGGCTTTCTGGTCCTGACACACTAAGAACTGCAAGCCCTACTGTTGATATTACAAGAGATAGTTTGAATAATTTGTCAGTAGGAAGTTATGAATTGCATATTTATGATAATGCTGGTTGTTTTGAAAGTTATTCCAATGTGGTGAGCGAACCGACAAATCCGCTAATTGCTATCTTAAATAAAATAAATGATGTGGATTGCTTTGGCGATAGTACTGGGCAAGTGCAAGTAATTGTTTCTGGTGGTGTTCCTGCTTATGCGTACATATGGGATGATATTGCGGTAAGTTCGCCAATAATTTCTGACCTTGCTGCTGGCCTTCATACGGTTTGGATTACGGATGATTTGGGTTGTACCATTATGGATACCATAACAATTTATGAAAACCCATTAATTCAGGACAGTATCACTATCATTCAGAATGTTAGTTGCCATGGCGGAAATGATGGAGCAGTTAGTATTATAAGTACTGGAGGTATTTTATCTCACTCTTACGATTGGAGTAATGGTCATACAAATACTATTCAGCCAGACACCAATTCAGGACTTCTATTTGGTTCTTACTATGTAATAATTGAAGATCAATTGGGTTGTAGGGTAGTAGATAGCGTTTTCATTTCCGATCCTGATGTTTTAGAAACAGAGGCTACAAAAGTTGCTCATGTAACTTGTTATAGTTTTGCTAATGGAATAGCCACAGCAATTGGCATAGGAGGAACTATTCCTTATACTTTTAGTTGGGATAGCATTAACGGACAAACAGGCGATACTGCTTTTAATCTTACTCCTGGCGTGCATACCGTTTACATTACAGATGCCAAAGGATGTATGAATTCGGACACTGTGGTAATTACTCAACCATTCGAACTAATTGTAAATATTATGGATAGCTTAACTATTCATCCTTATTGTACGGGAGTCAGTTCTGCTTCTCTTACAGCTATTGCAAGTGGAGGAACGCTAAATTACAGCTATGTTTGGTCTGATGACCCTACTATTCCTCAAACCACTCCAACTGCTACTTTGCTTGCGGCAGGAATTTATTCTATTACAGTAACAGATAGTAGGGGATGTATAGCAATAGATACAACAGATATTAGTGCATACACAAATGCTATGGACGCTAAAATTGATACGCAACTTTACAATGGAAATGTAGAAGTGAGTTGTTTTGGAGCCAATGATGGCATGGCAATTGTATCGACTTGGGACGCACATGCGCCATACACTTACCAATGGTTCGGACCGAACAATTATAACGCCACCAATGATAGTATTGACAACCTTTTTGCCGGTGCATATTCTGTAACTATTGAAGATACCAATGGCTGTTTGATTAATCGATACATCAACCTTACTGAGCCAGATTTATTGCAATATACTTCCTATCTTTCCTCCAATGAAAGCTGTTTAGGAGCTTGTAACGGAACAGTTACCCTTGATATTTTAGGAGGAACTTTTCCTTACTTTGGTATTGCAACTAATAATAGTACAACCAATGTAATTATTTCTCAAATTTTAAGTGATACCATTACTTTTCCGGGAATTTGCTCTGGCATTTACACCATAAGTTTAACAGATGACAATGGCTGCCAAAGCACTCTAATACAAGGCGGAAATAGCCAACAAACTATTGGTACAACTATTGCTACTTATGCCACTATCGATCCTGCCACTGTGCAGCATCTTATTTGTTATGGCGTTCCAACTGGTTCTGTTGCTGTGCAAGGCCCAATGGCTGCACCAAACTATACGTATAGTTGGGAAGATTTAGTTGGAAATAGTTTTGGAACAGATACTATTGCAGATAATTTATCAGCTGGAACTTATGTGCTTTTCGCCCATTATTCCGATTCTTTTGGTTCTTATCCTGGCTGTACAACTACCGACACGATAACCATAACGCAACCAACTGAGATAATGACAAACGCCACTGTAAATGATGCGCTTTGTAACGGACAAAGTAGCGGAAGTATTACAACTGCTGCAAGCGGTGGTACGCCAAACTTTACTTATTTCTGGTATCCAAATTCTTCTTCTTCATCTTTTATAAACAACCTAAGTGCAGGCACTTATTCAGTGGATATAACTGACAACAACAACTGCTACAAAATCGATACTTTTATAGTTGCTGAGCCAACAGCAGTGGTGGTTAGTATCACACAAAATGGCAATCAATTGCAAAGTTCAGTTAGTGGCGGAACGCCTTCCTATTCCTACCAATGGAGTAGCGGACAAACTAGCCATAATATAAACGCAAATAATTCTGGGGCTTACACCCTTACCATAACAGATGCCAATGGTTGTGTACAAGCTTCTAACACCATTGTGATAACTGCAATTACACAAATAGAGGCAGAAGAATTTACCCTTTATCCTAATCCTTTTAAGCAGGAAACGCTTTTAGATTTTGGAGCAAATAAAGAAATGGTTTCCATTAAAATATTAGATGTTTGTGGGAATGCTTTGGAAACCCACGATTTGAAAAATGCAGAGCAATTCACCATTAAAAGAGGTAAAAAAGCTTCAGGAATTTACTTCTTGGAAGTAAAAATGGATGGTGAAACTTATCATAAACGGTTAGTTATTCAATAACAATTCGTTTCTCTACTGTTCCATCATCATAGATGTAAAATAAGGTAGTGTTATTTTTAGGTTTTGTTGGTTTTCCTAAAACGTTGAGTATTCTATTTAGTTTTTTATCTATACTTTTTGGATAAGCGTATAGGTTAGTAGAAATAAAGGTTACATTAAAATATGAAGTGTCAGAGACACATCCATTCGCATCGGTAACTAAAAGCCAATAATTACCATTAGTTTGTGGAGTTATCGTTTGTGTTGTCTCCCCTGTACTCCAATAAAAAGTATAAGGACTCAAGCCACCAAACACAGAAGCATCAAGGTTTTGTCCAATCTGATTAATTTGCAATTGAGGAGTATTATCTGCGCTAATCATAAAATGTACTCTACCAAGTGTATGCAATCCATCATCAAAATAATATCCATTTTGTGGAGATCCAAATGCAAGAGAAAGTTGGATTCCAGCTCTATGTATTACTGTTGAATCCCCGTTTAGCAATAGTTTTAAAGTTCCAGATATATAAGAATTATACATCATCCCCCCTGTTGTTGCTGGAGCCGAATCATTTTTTGCTCCTATGATACCATAATATCCCCCAGAATCAACCTGTGCATTACACAATGTCCACACATGCGGTACATTAATAGCCGAAAACAATACTGTATGTGGATTAAAAGTAGACGAACCTGTCTGGGGCATAGTGTCAAACTTAATAACCTCAATAGATTGATGTGTTGCATTGACCCCTTGATGATTGCCATCAGCTGCCTTAACCCCAACAATATTAAATGAGGATTTTGCTTGAAACCAGAATCCTCTTGCCCTAGGATATGTATAATCATATGCATGAGGTTCACATAGAACCGTATCAGTTGATAAGCAAGGCGTTACTATTTGCGAGAAACTCATAAAAGGAATACAGACCAGAGCTAATAATATTTTTTTCATTGATTAGTTAATTTTTATAAAAAGGAATAAATAAAATTTGAAGAATTTTATTTTATAATTTTAAAATGAGAATGGTTTTTCGTTATTTAATCATACTTCTTGCAATTTCTAATATTCTATCATCATCAATTTGCACATAGCCGCCATTTCTTCCTCTTTCTATATGTATGCCAGCACTGGTGCCCTCTCCTTGTTTATAATGTGTTCCTCCAAAATAATTTCTAACCGTATCTTCATCCATATTTAACTCATCTGCAATTTTTTTCATACTGCCATCAGGCAACTTGTCCTTGAGTTCTCTTAATTCATTGAATGTAATAATCATAGTTTTTGGGTTTTTTTAGTTGCCGATAAAGTTAAAACAATTTTTTTCACTTTTCAAAATTATTTTAGCATTTTCTTTTTATAAAAAATTACTCTCTTGGGAGGGCTAAACTAAAAATATAAGTACTTTAATTTTGAGATTAATAAAAAATTTCTATTTTTATTGTCGCAAAACAAGACAAGCAAAACAAAACTTAAAAATATTACGACTATGAAAGTATTTCAGGCAAACGATATTAAAAACTTAGTGCTTATCGGAAGCACAAAATCAGGAAAAACCACCCTGGCCGAAACCATGATGTTTGAAGGAGGAGTGATTAAGCGTAGGGGTACAGTGGAGGAAAAAAATACCATTTCCGATTATCATGAAATAGAACACGATAGAGGCAATTCGGTTTATGCTACTTCCTTACATACCGAATGGAGAGGCACCAAACTCAACATTATTGATACACCAGGTTTTGACGATTTTATTGGGGAAGTAGTCTCCTCCATGCGTGTTGCCGATACTTGTATAATGCTAATAAATGCCAAAAATGGCGTAGAGGTTGGTACAGAATTGCATTGGAATCACATCCAGCATTATAAAAAACCAATGCTTCTGGCCATCAATGCAGTTGATCATTCCCAGGCCGATTTTGATTCTGCTATTGTTGGAATGAAAGAAAGTTTCGGCAATGGGGTAACCATTATGCAATATCCAGTAAACCAAGGGGATGGTTTCAACAAAATAATTGATTTACTGAAAATGGTTATGTATGAGTTTCCAGAGGGAGGAGGAAAGCCTGCCAAGCACCCAATTCCAGAAGAAGAAAAAGAAAAAGCAGACAAACTGCACAATGAACTGGTAGAAAAAGCGGCCGAAAATGATGATGATTTAATGGAACTTTATTTTGATAAAGGAGAATTAGATGAAGATGAAATGCGAAAAGGACTTAGAATTGGCATGATGAAAAATGATGTGTATCCTGTTTTCTGTCTTTCGGCAAAACACAATATGGGGAGTGGAAGAATGATGGGATTTATTTCCAATGTATGCCCATCTGCTGCTGATATGCCAGCCGAACAATCCAAAAAAGGGGCTGATATTGTTTGCAGTTCTGATGGACCACTTTCCCTTTTTATTTTCAAAACAGTAATTGAACCACATTTGGGGGTTTTGTCTTTTTTCAAGGTAACTTCAGGTGTGCTTGAAACTGGAAAAGATTTGGTAAATCAGCAAACAGGAAATACCGAAAGAATAAATCAGTTGCAAGTAATGGATGGCAACAAAAGAAATCCGGTGGATAAAATTTATGCTGGCGATATTGGCACAACCCTGAAATTAAAATCGACTAAAACCAACCATACTCTTCACGAAAAAGGGGAAGATTTTGCTATTAGTCCTATCGAATTTCCTGAACCAAGAGTTACCATGGCAATAGTAGTGGAAGATGAGGCAAATGAAGAAAAAGTAAGTGAAGCGCTTGATGATATCCAAAGAGAAGACCCAACCATTAAAGTATTTTATGCAAAGGAATTAAAGCAACTCATTATTCAAGGGCAAGGCGAATTACACCTTTCACTGGTAAAATGGCGATTAAAGCACTTATACAAATTGGTAATAGATTACAAACAACCAAAAATATCTTATCGAGAAACTATTCGCACTTCTGCACTTGCCAATTACCAACACAAAAAACAATCAGGTGGTGCTGGGCAGTTTGGGGAGGTTTACATCAAAATAGAGCCATTTAAAGAAGGCATGGCCGAACCCACCGATTATAAAGTCAGAAAAAAGGAGGAAGTAGAACTAGATTGGGGCGGAAAGTTGGTTTTCTATAATTGTATAGTAGGTGGCGTTATTGATGAAAGATACATTCCTGCCGTGCAAAAAGGTATTTTGGAATTAATGAATGAAGGCCCATTAACCAAATCTTACATCAGAGATGTTAGAGTAATGCTCTATGATGGAAAAATGCATCCGGTAGATTCCAATGATATCTCCTTTAAAATTGCTGGAAAAATGGCATTCCGTGAAGCTTTTTTAAATGCAAAACCAAAACTAATGGAGCCAGTTCAGGAATTAGAGGTAATGGTGCCAGAAGACTTGATGGGAGATGTAATGACCGATTTGCAAGGGAGGCGCTCGGTAGTGTTGGGGATGGAGGCCAAAGGGCATTATCAGATAATTAAAGCCAAAACACCTTTGGCTGAGCTGGACAGATATTCCACTGCATTGTTATCCATTACGCAAGGAAAAGGCAGTTTTACCAGCCGATTTAGCGAATACGCAATTGTCCCAAATGATGTTCAAAGCAAATTGGTGGCCCAAAATTAACATTTTTTTAACAAAAAAATACACCTATTTTTAAGCTCAAAAATCAGAATAAAAGTGCCTTTCGGCACTTTTTTTTTCTTGCCCAAAAAGTTTATAGTAAAAAAAACAATTTTTCGTTTTCTGTTGTATTAATAAATTCATACATTTGCCGCCCATTTTAATAAGGATTAAAGTATAATATTTTATGCCAACGATACAACAACTAATAAGAAAAGGCCGACAAAAGCTAGTTAAAAAAAGCAAGTCCTTAGCCTTGGGTAGCAGCCCTCAAAGAAGAGGAGTTTGTACTAGGGTTTATACCACAACCCCTAAAAAACCAAACTCTGCACTAAGGAAAGTAGCAAGGGTTCGTCTTACTAATGGAAATGAAGTAAACGCTTACATAGGTGGTGAGGGCCATGCATTGCAAGAGCACTCTATTGTGCTTGTAAGAGGTGGCAGAGTAAAAGATTTACCAGGAGTTCGGTATCATATCGTAAGAGGCGCATTAGATACTACAGGGGTGGATGGAAGAACACAAAGAAGATCAAAATACGGAACTAAAAGGCCGAAAAAATAATTTACTATTTTAACAAATGAGAAAAGGAAGAGCTAAAAAAAGAATTCTATTACCAGATCCAAAGTTTGGAAACACCTTAATCACAAGGTTTGTAAATAACTTGATGTTTGATGGCAGAAAAAATACTGCTTATCAAATTTTTTATGATGCAATGGATATTATATCAACCAAAGTAACAGAGGAAGAAGCAGTTGCAGTTTGGGAAAAAGCATTAGAAAATATAATGCCTGCTGTTGAGGTAAGAAGCAGAAGGATTGGAGGGGCAACATTTCAAATCCCTCAACCTGTAAGAGATGACAGAAAAATTTCATTAGGAATGAAATGGATGATTGGCTTTACAAGAAAAAGGAATGAAAAAACAATGTGCGAGAGATTGGCAGGTGAGATATTAGCTGCTTACAAAGAAGAAGGGGCTACATTTAAAAAGAAACAAGACACCCACAGAATGGCAGAAGCTAATAAAGCATTCGCTCATTTCAGGTTTTAAATTGATTAATTAAAAATGGCTAAACAGGATTTAACATATACTCGAAACATTGGCATCATGGCACACATTGATGCCGGTAAAACCACTACTACCGAAAGAATCTTGTATTATACAGGAATTTCGCATAAAATTGGTGAGGTGCATGATGGTGCCGCTACTATGGATTGGATGGAACAAGAGCAAGAAAGAGGAATTACCATTACCTCTGCAGCTACTACTACTTTCTGGGAATACAGAGGAAATGAGTATAAAATGAACATCATTGATACTCCAGGCCATGTGGATTTTACCGTTGAGGTAGAGCGTTCACTTAGAGTATTGGATGGTGCGGTTGCACTTTTTTGTGCGGTTGGCGGTGTGGAGCCACAATCAGAAACTGTGTGGAGACAAGCAGATAAATACAATGTGCCAAGAATAGGTTTTGTAAATAAAATGGACCGTTCTGGTGCCGACTTTTTTGAAGCGGTAAGCCAGATAAGAGAACGTTTAGGAGCAAATCCTGTTCCTTTGCAAGTTCCTATCGGTTCGGAAGAAGATTTCAGAGGAGTTGTTGATTTAATCAATAATAAAGCAATCGTTTGGAATGAAGAGGATATGGGAATGACTTTTAAAGAAATTGATATTCCTGAAGATTTGAAAGATACAGTGGAAGAGTGGAGAGGTAAATTAGTAGAAGCTGTTGCTGAACAAGATGATACACTATTAGAAAAATATTTTGAGGATGCAGAATCCATTACAGAAGATGAATTGATGAATGCAATTCGAAAAGCTACTATTGCTATGGATATTACGCCAATACTTTGCGGTTCTGCTTTTAAAAACAAAGGAGTTCAAACTATGCTGGATGCGGTTATGTCCTATCTTCCTAGCCCACTGGATGTTGGAGCTGTTGAAGGAGTTCATCCGGATACTGATGGAGTGGAAACAAGAGATCCTGATGCTAATGCACCAATGTCAGCTTTGGCATTTAAAATTGCTACCGATCCTTATGTTGGTCGTTTATGTTTTTTAAGAATGTATTCTGGTAAATTAGATGCGGGTTCTTATGTGATGAATTCCAGAACGAACAAAAAAGAAAGAATTTCAAGAATTTTTCAAATGCACTCCAACAAACAAAATGCTATTGATAGTATAGAAGCTGGTGATATAGGAGCAGCAGTTGGATTTAAAGATATCAGAACTGGTGATACTTTATATCAGGATAAGCCAATTACATTGGAATCCATGACTTTCCCAGATCCTGTAATTGGGGTTGCTATTGAACCAAAAACGCAAGCGGATGTAGATAAATTGGGTATCGCCTTGGGTAAATTGGCTGAGGAAGATCCTACTTTTACAATCCGAACAGATCAAGATTCTAACCAGACTATTATTTCTGGGATGGGCGAGCTTCACTTAGAAATCATTTTAGATAGATTAAAAAGAGAATTTAAAGTAGAATGTAATCAAGGGGCTCCAGAAGTGTCCTATAAAGAAACGATTACAACCTCAATAACAACAAGAGAAATTTACAAAAAACAATCGGGTGGTAGAGGTAAATTTGCCGATATTCAATTTGAATTATCGCCAGTAGATGCTGATTTTGAAGGAGAGGGCTTACAATTTGTAAACGAAATAAAAGGTGGAAATATTCCAAGAGAATTTATCCCATCAGTGCAGAAAGGTTTTGAGATGGCTATGCAAAATGGCGTTTTAGCAGGTTATCCTATCGATACCATGAAGGTAAGATTATTTGATGGGTCTTATCATGATGTAGATTCAGATTCTTTATCGTTTGAGATATGCGCTAAAATTGCTTTTAAAGGGGCATGTAAGCAAGCAAAACCTGTATTGCTTGAGCCAATTATGAAATTAGAAGTAGTAACTCCGGAAGCAAATACAGGTGATGTAGTTGCCGATTTGAACAGAAGAAGAGGACAATTGGAAGGTATGGATTCCAGAGCGGGCGCACAAGTAGTAAATGCAAAAGTGCCTCTTTCTGAAATGTTTGGTTATGTAACTGCTTTAAGAACCATTACATCTGGGCGTGCAACTTCAACCATGGAGTTTGCTGAATATCGGCCAGCACCAAAAAATATTGCAGAAGCAGTTATTGAAAAAATTAAAGGAACAGTACTACAAAACTAAATATATGTCGCAAAGAATTAGAATAAAACTAAAATCATTTGATCACACGCTTGTTGATCAATCAGCTGCAAAAATTGCAAAAACAGTAAAAAATTCAGGTGCCATAGTTAGTGGTCCAATTCCACTTCCAACGCACAAACAGATTTATACCGTTTTGCGTTCTCCTCATGTGAACAAACAATCCAGAGAGCAGTTTCAGCTTTCAGACCATAAAAGATTGATGGACATATATAGCTCATCTTCCAAAACGATTGATGCGCTAATGAAATTAGAACTTCCGAGTGGAGTTCATGTAGAAATTAAAGTAATTTAAAAAAAGAAAAGATGCCAGGTTTAATAGGTAAAAAAATAGGAATGACAAGTATCTTTAATGAGGAAGGGAAAAATATTCCTTGTACTATCATTCAGGCAGGACCTTGTGTGGTTACTCAGTTAAAAACAGAGGAAGTAGATGGTTATACTGCTGTGCAACTCGCTTTTGATGAGCAAAAAGAAAGAAGAATGACAAAAGCGCTTGCTGGGCATTTCCAAAAAGCAAAAACTACACCAAAAAGAAAATTGGTAGAATTTGAAATGCCTGAGGAGGAAGTAAATTTAGGAGATACCATTACTGTTGATATTTTAGAAGAAGGATCTTTTGTAACGGTCGCAGGGACATCTAAAGGTAAAGGGTTTCAAGGGGTTGTGAAAAGACATGGTTTTAAGGGGGTAAATGATGCAACTCACGGCCAGCATAACAGACAAAGGCATCCTGGTTCTATTGGTGCGGCATCTTATCCTGCACGAGTATTCAAAGGAATGCGAATGGGCGGACAAATGGGAAATGCTAGGGTTAAAGTGGAGAATTTGCAAGTGCTGAAAGTAATGCCAGAGAAAAACATTGTTTTAGTAAAAGGAGCTGTTCCGGGCGCTAATAATTCGTATGTAATAATTGAGAAATAATGAAAGTAGTAGTACATAACATAAAAGGAAAAGAGACATCAAAAAAAGTAGATTTGAAAAAGGATATTTTTGGTATTGAGCCAAATGATCATGCTATTTATTTGGATGTAAAACAATACTTGGTAAACCAAAGATCAGGAACAAGCAAAACCAAAGAAAGAGGAGAAATTACCGGAAGCCGCAGGAAAATTAGAAAACAAAAAGGGAGTGGTATGGCAAGGGTTGGGGATATTAAGAATCCTATTTTTAGAGGTGGGGGTAGAATTTTTGGTCCAAAACCAAGAGACTATGATTCCAAACTAAATAAAAAAGTAAAACGATTAGCCAGAAAATCAGCACTCACATATAAGGCAAAAGATAATAACATCATTGTTTTAGAAGATTTCACTTTTGATACCCCTAAAACAAAAGATTATTTGAATATTTTGAATAATTTGGAACAAGCAAATAGCAAAACTTTAATGGTTCTTCCTGAAGCAAATGCTAATATTGTTTTGTCTTCCAATAATTTGAAAAAAGCAAAAGTAGTTATGGCTTCTAATCTTTGCACTTACGATATTATGAATGCCAATACCTTGCTAATTTTGGAAGGATCGGTAAAAGAAATTGAAGAAACTTTAAATAAATAAAATGAGTATTTTAATAAAACCAATAATTACTGAAAAAATGACTGAACAAGGAGAAAAGTTCAATCGTTTTGGTTTTGTTGTAGACAGAAATGCCAACAAGATAGAGATAAAAAAGGAAGTGGAAAAGGCCTATAATGTTACTGTCGATAGTGTAAAAACCATGGTTTGTATTGGCAAAAAAAGAATGAGGGGAACAAAATCAGGACAAATAATTGGAAAAACTAAAACTTTCAAAAAAGCGATTGTACAATTAGCAGATGGTGACACAATCGATTTTTATAGCAATATTTAAATAAAAATGGCAGTACGAAAATTAAAACCAACAACACCAGGGCAAAGGCACAGAATTGTGCTTTCCTATGATACAATTACCACGTCAACTCCTGAAAAAAGCTTGCTAAAAAAGTATAAAAAAACAGGGGGTAGAAACGATAGAGGTAAAATGACAATCCAACATGTTGGTGGCGGACATAAAAGAAGATACAGAGAAATTGATTTTAAAAGAGAAAAGTTTGGCGTTCCTGCTAGGGTTGCTACCATTGAGTATGATCCGAATAGAACTGCCAACATTGCGCTTTTACATTATGTTGATGGAGAGAAAAGATATATTATTGCTCCTCATGGTTTAACGGTAGGAACGGAAGTTGTTTCAGGTAAAGGATCTCCAATCGAAATAGGAAATGCATTGCCTCTTAGCGAAATTCCTCTTGGTACAATTATTCATAATTTGGAATTAAGACCAAGTCAAGGAGCACTCATGGTAAGAAGTGCGGGTGCATTTGCACAACTTATGGCAAGGGACGGAAAATATGCGACTATCAAATTAACTTCTGGTGAGATAAGACAAATATTAGTAACATGTATGGCAACTATTGGTTCTGTTTCTAATGCGGAGGCTCAATTGTCAAGAAAAGGAAAAGCTGGAAGGAACAGATGGCTAGGAAGAAGACCAAGAACAAGACCAGTTGCTATGAATCCTGTCGATCATCCAATGGGTGGTGGTGAAGGGAAAGCCTCTGGTGGGCATCCAAGAAGTAAAAATGGAATTCCGGCAAAAGGATTCAAAACAAGATCCAAGAAAAAGCCATCAAACAAGTATATAATTGAAAGAAGGAAAAAGAAATAAACTATGGCACGATCGTTAAAAAAAGGACCGTTTGTACACTTTAAATTGCAGAGAAAAATTGATGCAATGAATGAATCTGGCAAAAATACGGTAGTAAAAACTTGGTCACGAGCATCAATGATAACTCCTGATTTTGTAGGAAAAACCATTGCAGTACATAATGGGCGACAATTTATTCCGGTATTTATTACTGAAAATATGGTAGGGCATAAATTAGGAGAATTTTCTCCAACAAGAACTTTTAGAGGTCATTCAGGTAACAGAAAATAGAAAAAATGGGTGTAAGAAAAAGAAATAGTGCGAACGTAAGGAAAGAAGCAAAAAAGAAAATAGCTTTTGCTAAGCTCAATAATTGTCCTACTTCTCCAAGAAAAATGAGGCTAATTGCCGATTTGATTAGAGGAATGGATGTGGAAAGAGCCTTAAGTGAATTAAAACTTAATCCGAAAGAGGCTTCTGGTAGAATGGAGAAACTTTTACTTTCAGCTTTGGCAAATTGGGAAGCGAAAAATGAGGGAAAAAGAATGGATGAAAGCAGCTTATATATTTGTGAAGTAAAAGTGGATAGCGGAAGAATGCTAAAAAGAGTACGGCCAGCACCACAAGGTAGAGCACACAGAATTAGAAAAAGGTCTAACCATGTAACATTAGTGGTAGATAGTAGAAATACAGATAATAATTAATATGGGACAAAAAACAAATCCGATAGGAAACAGATTGGGCTACATCAGAGGTTGGGAGTCAAATTGGTATGGCGGTAAAGATTTTGGTGATAAACTTGCTGAAGATGATAAGATAAGAAAGTACATTAATATTCGACTTGCCAGAGCTAGTGTATCACGAATTCCTATTGAGCGAACCATGAAAATGATTACCGTAACTATTCATACAGCACGGCCCGGAATTATTATTGGAAAAGGCGGACAAGAAGTGGAAACATTGAAGGCGGAATTGAAAAAGCTAACCAAAAAAGATGTTCAAATAAATATTTTTGAAGTAAAGCGTCCAGAATTGGAATCTACTTTGGTAGCAAATGGTATTGCCCGTCAAATAGAAGGAAGAATCTCCTACAAAAGAGCAATTAAAATGTCTATTGCTTCCACAATGAGAATGGGTGCTGAAGGTATAAAAGTACAAATTTCTGGCAGATTGAATGGTGCAGAAATGGCAAGATCAGAAATGTTTAAAGATGGAAGAACACCACTGCATACTTTCCGTGCTGATATTGATTATGCTCTAGCAGAAGCTCAAACTACCTATGGTAAAATTGGGGTGAAAGTTTGGATTTGTAGAGGAGAGGTTTACGGAAAAAGAGATTTGATGCTTCATTTCAAGAGTGGAAAATCTAAAAAAGGAAACGACAGAAGACCTAGAAGAAGATAACAATAAAAGATAAAAGAAATAAAAAATGTTACAGCCAAAGAAAACGAAATTCAGAAAAATGCAGAAAGGCAAAATGAAAGGGAATGCCCAAAGGGGGAATAGATTAAATTTTGGAACATTTGGCATAAAAGCATTAGAAGAATGTTGGATGACAGCTCGTCAGATTGAGGCAGCCCGTATTGCAGTAACAAGGCAAATGAAAAGGCAAGGGCAAGTTTGGATTAGGATTTTCCCTGACAAGCCGGTTACCAAAAAACCTGCAGAAGTTAGAATGGGAAAAGGCAAGGGAGCACCAGAATATTGGGCAGCTGTGGTTAGGCCAGGAAGAATCTTATTTGAAATTGATGGAGTAGATTTTGAATCTGCAAAAGAAGCTTTAAGGCTAGCTGCACAAAAACTACCAATCAAAACAAAGTTTATTGTAAAAAGAGACTATAAAATAAAAGTAAAATAAGCAGATGAAATCAAATGTATTAATAGAAATGCCAGATAATGAAATCAGTGATCTACTCTCAGAGGAAAGAGATAGATTGGCAAAGATGAAGATGAGTCATGCTGTATCTCCTTTGGAAAATCCGCATCAAATCCGATTTACTAAAAGAACAATTGCAAGAATAATGACTGAAATAAGAAGAAGAGAGATTGCACAAGTTCAAAAAACTAAATAAAAATGGACAGTAGAAAAGTAAGAAAAGAAAGAATAGGCATAGTATCGAGCAACAAAATGGAAAAATCCATTGTAGTGGTTGTTGAGCGAAAAGTAAAACATCCTCTTTACGAAAAATTTGTAAAAAAGAGTAATAAGTTAGTTGCTCATGATGGGGAAAATACTTGTAATGAGGGTGATAAAGTAAGGATTATGGAAACGCGTCCTTTGAGCAAAAACAAAAAATGGAGATTAGTAGAAATCTTAGAAAGAGCTAAATAAAATGATACAACAAGAATCCAGATTAAAAGTTGCTGATAATAGTGGTGCAAAAGAAGTACTATGTATCCGAGTATTAGGAGGTACAAAAAAACGATACGCTTCATTAGGCGATAAAATTGTAGTAACAGTAAAACATGCTGATCCTTCTGGAGACGTAAAAAAAGGGCAAATTACAAAAGCGGTGGTAGTTAGAACTAGAAAAGAAGTTAGAAGAAAAGATGGTTCTTACATTCGCTTTGACGATAACTCTTGTGTTCTACTTGATGAAAATGGAGAGATGAGAGGAACGCGTGTATTCGGACCTGTTGCAAGAGAGCTGAGAGAACATAATTATATGAAAGTTATTTCATTAGCACCTGAGGTGCTATAATAAATTACGAAAATGGAAAGAGTAAAAATAAAAATAAAGAAGAATGATATTGTGAAGGTGATCTCTGGTGCTTCTAAAGGTAAAGAAGGAAAAATAATTAAAGTTTACCGAAAAAATTACAGAGCAATTGTGGAAGGGGCGAATATGGTATCTAAACATACCAAGCCAAATGCTGCCAATCCGCAAGGAGGCATTCTCAAACAAGAAGCGGCCATTCACATTTCCAACCTTATGTTAGTTGACCCTAAATCAGGCGATACAACAAGAATTGGAAGAAGAAGGGATGAAGAAACAGGAAAATTAGTAAGATATTCAAAAAAATCCGGAGAGGTAATAAAATAATGGCATATACACCAAGATTAAAAGAAAAATATAATTCAGAGATTGTAAACAAACTCAAAGTGAATTATAAATCGGTAATGCAAGTTCCAAAATTGGTTAAGATTTCATTAAACCAAGGGGTTGGAAATGAAAGCACCGATAAAAAGTTTATTGATACTGCTCAGCAGGAAATGTCCGCAATTGCAGGGCAAAAGGCACTTATTACCAAATCGAGAAAAGATATTTCCAATTTTAATTTAAGAAAAGGAATGCCTGTTGGTATTATGGTAACTTTAAGAGGAAATAAAATGTATGAATTTTTGGATAGGTTAATTTCTGCTACTCTTCCAAGGGTTAGAGATTTTAAAGGCGTTCCAAAAAAAGGATTTGATGGTAGAGGCAATTATACTTTAGGAATAAAGGAACATATTGTATTTCAGGAGATTGATTTAGATAAGATTAATAAAATTACAGGAATGGATATTACAATAGTTACCGATACCAATTCAGATGAGGAGGCTTTTGATTTACTCAAGGAGTTTGGTATGCCATTTTCTGATAATGGGTCTGCAAGAAAGGAAGCAGAGGAAGCGGAACAGAAAAAGCAAGAAGCAATTAAAAGAGAGGCAGAGGAAGCGGCAAGAGCTGAGGCAGCAGAAGAAGAAGAGAAAAAAGAAGCAGATAGAAGAGCTGCACTTTCTCAAGAAGAACGAGACAAAGAAGATGCAGAAGCTAAAGCAAATGAAGATACGGATTCAGAAGAAAATAAAAATGATAATAATGAAGAGTCGGCTAAAGCTGATAATTCAGAAAACAAATAAAATATATGGCTAAAGAATCAATGAAAGCCCGAGAGGTAAAAAGACAAAAAGTGGTAGATAAATATGCTGAAAAAAGAGCTGCCCTTAAAAAGGCAGGCGATTATGAAGGATTGCAAAAATTACCTAGAGATGCTTCTCCTGTTCGCTTGCACAACAGATGTAAAATAACAGGCAGGCCAAAGGGCTATATGCGACAATTTGGTATTTCTCGTGTTATGTTTCGTGAAATGGCAAATTTCGGTAAGATTCCAGGAGTGAAAAAAGCAAGTTGGTAAATAAAAATATAAAAAGAAAGAAATGAATACAGATCCAATAGCAGATTACCTAACTAGATTGAGAAACGCTTCAAAAGCGACTCATAAAGTAGTGGATATTCCTGCTTCAAATATTAAAAAGGAAATAACCAGAATCTTAAAAGATAAGGGCTATATCCTAAACTATAAATTTGAAGAAACAGAGAATAACCAAGGAAATATCAAAATTGCATTAAAATATAATCCGCAAACAAAACTGGCGGCTTTCAAAAAGCTAATAAGAATAAGTACGCCTGGACTGAGAAAATATGTCGACACCAAATCCATGCCGAGAGTATTAAATGGTTTAGGGGTAGCCATACTCTCTACTTCAAAAGGAGTAATGACTGATAAAGAGGCAAAAGTGCAAAAAGTGGGTGGTGAGGTATTATGTCATGTTTATTAATAAAAGATAAGAAAAGAAAAAATGTCAAGAATAGGAGAAAACCCAATTACGATTCCAGAAGGTATTAGTGTTAGCCAAGCTAATGGAGTGATTACTGTAAAAGGAACTTTAGGGGAACTTTCGCAAGAAATTGTAGAAGGTATAAAAGTGAATATTCAAGAAAAGATTATCACTATAGAAAGAAGTTCTAATCAAAAGGAACAAAGATCTTTACATGGATTATACAGAGCATTAATTGCAAATATGATTGAAGGAGTTAGTAAAGGTTATACCAAAAAATTAGAATTAGTTGGGGTAGGTTACAGAGCATCTAATCAAGGTCAAAAATTGGATATATCAGTAGGATTTTCTCACAATATTATTTTTGAAGTTCCAGAAGAGGTAAAGGTAAGTTGCGAATCGGAAAAAGGAAAAGCACCTATTATTCTTCTTAATTCACACGACAAACAACTGATTGGTGTAGTGGCTGCTAAAATTCGTTCATTCAGAAAACCCGAACCATACAAAGGAAAAGGTATCCGATTTGTAGGAGAACAAATAAGAAGAAAAGCTGGTAAAACTGCTGCTGTCGGAGCGTAAATAAAAGAAATAAAATGAAATCGAAAAAAGATAAAAGACAAAACATAAGATACAGAATCAGAAAAACCATTAAAGGGACTGCTGATTTGCCAAGACTTGCTGTGTTTAGGAGTAACAAACAAATTTACGCCCAACTTATTGATGATATTACTGGACACACAATTGTGGCCGCCTCATCAAGAGATAAATCATTTGAAGGTAAAAAAGTTACTAAAATAGAACAAGCCAAACTAGTTGGTTCTTTAATTGGAGAGAAAGCAAAACAGGTGGGAGTGAATACGGTAAAATTTGACAGAGGAGGATTTATTTTTCATGGAAGAGTGAAGGCATTGGCAGAAGCTGCTCGTGAAATAGGATTAAAATTTTAATAAGATATGTTTAAATATTCAGACAGTAAAAGAGTAAAACCATCAGGAGACATTGAATTAACTGATCGGTTGGTTGGTGTGCAAAGAGTAACGAAAGTTACCAAAGGTGGTCGTACATTTGGTTTTTCGGCAATTGTAGTTGTTGGAAATGGAGATGGAGTAGTTGGTATTGGTCTTGGCAAATCGAAAGATGTTTCGACAGCCATATCAAAAGCCATTGATGCTGCCAAGAAAAACCTGGTAAGAGTTCCAGTTTATAAAGGAACGATTCCGCATGAACAAACTACTAAGTTTGGTGGTGCTCATGTATTTATCAAACCTGCTTCTCATGGTACAGGTGTAAAAGCCGGAGGCGCAATGCGTGCCGTTTTAGAAAGCGCTGGAGTAACGGATGTATTGGCAAAATCGAAAGGTTCTTCCAATCCCCATAACTTAGTAAAAGCAACACTTAAAGCGCTTTTAGAATTAAGAGATGCTAGAGATGTTGCAAAACAAAGAGGGATTAGTATGGAAAAAGTATTTAACGGATAATTTTTTACAAAAATGGCGAAAATTAAAATAAAACAGATAAGAAGTAGAATTGGCAGACCTAAAGATCAGAAAAGAACTTTGGATGCATTAGGACTTAGAAAAATGAATGCTACTGTTACACATGAAGCAACTCCTCAAATTTTAGGAATGGTTCGTAAAATAAAGCATTTAATAACAGTTGTAGAATAATCTAGATATGGAATTACATAATTTAAAACCGGCAGAAGGATCCACAAAAAAAGGAAAAAGAATTGGTAGAGGAGAAGGATCCAAAAGAGGTGGAACAGCAACAAGAGGGCATAAAGGACAAAAATCTCGTTCAGGTTATTCCAAAAAAATTGGATTTGAGGGCGGACAGCAACCCTTACAAAGAAGAGTTCCTAAGTTTGGTTTTACCAATCCTAACAGAGTAGAGTATAAGGGGGTAAATTTGGATAGATTGCAAGAGTTGGTAGATAATAAAAAAATTAAAACAAAGGTGGATAAACAAACTTTGGTTGATAATGGACTAGCTAAAAAGAAAGATTTAGTAAAAATATTAGGAAGAGGAGAGTTAAAAGCAAAATTAGATATTACTGTTAATGCTTTTTCAAAAAACGCAAAAGTAGCTATTGAAAAAGCGGGAGGAACCGCAACTGTAAGCGAAAAGTAAGATGAAAAAATTAATAGAAACCATAAAGAACATTTGGAACATTGAGGATCTTAGAAATAGGATTCTTATTACCTTAGCTTTTATCGCTATTTATCGTTTTGGTTCTTTTGTTGTTCTCCCTGGTGTTGATCCAACACTCTTAGCTAATTTGCAACAACAAACCTCTGAGGGCTTATTAGGTCTATTGAATATGTTTACTGGTGGGGCATTCTCACAAGCATCTATTTTTGCATTGGGGATTATGCCTTATATTTCAGCTTCTATTGTAATACAATTACTGGGGATGGCGATTCCTTATTTCCAAAAATTACAGAAAGAAGGGGAAAGTGGTAGAAGAAAAATTAATAATATTACAAGGTACTTAACCATACTAATAACTAGTGGTCAAGCTCCTGGTTATATCGCCAACCTAAAGGCAACATTACCACCAGAGGCATTTTTGTTAGCTCCAGGTATTTTCTGGGCATCTTCCATTATAGTGCTTGTTACAGGAACTATGTTTGTAATGTGGTTGGGTGAAAAAATCACTGACAGAGGAATTGGAAATGGAATATCTCTTCTTATTATGATAGGTATTATTGCTTATTTTCCTCAATCTCTTATGATGGAATTAGCATCTGGTCTGGAAGATCAAGGTGGAGGGTTAGTACTTTTCTTAGTGGAAATGTTAGTGCTTTTATTGGTGATTATGGTAACCATACTTTTAGTGCAAGGCACCAGAAGAATACCAGTACAATACGCAAAGCGTGTAGTTGGAAACAAACAATATGGAGGTGTTCGTCAGTTCATCCCTTTAAAGGTAAATGCAGCAGGTGTTATGCCGATTATTTTTGCACAAGCCATTATGTTTGTACCCATTACATTGGTTGGTTTTTCCGATTCTGAAACCCTGCAAGGATTGGCAGCAGTGCTTACTGATTTTGCTGGCTTTTGGTATAACTTTATGTTTTTTATAATGGTAGTATTATTCACTTATTTTTATACTGCCATTACGGTTAATCCTAACCAAATGGCTGATGATATGAAAAGAAATGGAGGATTTATTCCAGGGGTGAAACCGGGAAGAAAAACAGCTGAATATTTAGATGCGGTAATGTCAAGAATTACATTGCCAGGAAGTATATTTTTAGGTGCAGTTGCTATTCTGCCAGCATTTGCAATGCAAGCAGGTATTAATGCACAATTTGCACAATTTTATGGAGGAACATCCCTGCTTATTTTGGTAGGAGTGGTTTTGGACACCCTTCAACAAATTGAAAGTCATCTGTTGATGCGTCATTATGATGGATTGATGGACTCAGGAAGGATAAAAGGAAAATCTTCCGGAAGTATGGTGGCATAGTTTTTACTATGATTTACTATAAATCGGAAGAGGAGATAGAGTTAATAAGAGAAAGTTCTTTACTTGTTGGAAAAACCCATGCAGAAATAGCAGGGCTAATAAAACCAGGAGTTACTACTTTGGAATTGGATAGGATTGCGGAGGAGTTCATAATGGATAATGGAGCAATACCAGCTTTTAAAGGGTATGGAGGCTTCCCAAATACTTTATGTATGTCGCCAAATGAGCAAGTAGTTCATGGAATCCCCAATAATAACTCCTTAAATGAGGGTGATATTATTTCAGTGGATTGTGGCGTATTAATGAACGGTTTTTATGGAGATTCCGCCTTTACCTATGAAGTAGGAGAAGTTAAAAAAGAGATAAAAGAGTTATTGGAAGTAACTAAAGCATCTCTTTATAAAGGAATTGAGCAAGCTGTTTCTGGAAGAAGATTAGGAGATATTAGTCATGCCATTCAAGATTATACAGAAAGTTTTGGTTTTGGAGTAGTAAGAGAAATGGTAGGACATGGAGTTGGAAGAAAATTACATGAAAGTCCGGAAGTACCAAATTATGGTAAAAGAGGGAAAGGGATAAAGTTAAAAGAAGGATTGGTAATTGCGATAGAGCCAATGATAAACATGGGAACAAAGTCTATTCAACAGCATGCTAATGGCTGGACAATAACAACAGTAGATGGTAATTTTTCTGCCCATTTTGAGCACACTATTGTGGTGCGAAAAAATAAAGCAGAAATTTTATCTAGTTTTAAAGAGATAGAAAAAGTATTAAGTAAAAACAATAAATAAAAAATGGCAAAACAGCCAAATATAGAACTGGACGGAACCATTAAGCAAGCATTATCGAATGCTATGTTTAGGGTTGAGCTTGAAAACGGACACATTATTACAGCTCATATTTCCGGAAAAATGAGAAAGTACTATATAAAGCTTTTGCCAGGAGATAAAGTAAAATTAGAAATGTCGCCTTACGATTTAACAAAGGGGCGAATAACATATAGGTACTAAAAAATAGAAATTATGAAAGTACGAGCATCAGTAAAAAAAAGAAGTGAGGATTGCAAAATCGTCAGAAGAAAAGGACGATTGTATGTAATCAATAAAAAGAACCCTAGATTTAAACAAAGACAAGGATAAAATATGGCAAGAATAAAAGGTATAGATTTACCTAAAAACAAAAGAGGCGAAATTGGCTTAACTTACATTTTTGGTATTGGTAGGTCTTTCGCAAAAGAGATTTTAAACAAAGCGAATGTGCCTTTGGATAAAAAAGTTCAAGATTGGGATGATAATCAGGTAAATACTATTCGTTCTATTATCAATGAAGAGTATAAAGTGGAGGGGGAATTACGCTCAGAGACCCAAATTAATATAAAAAGATTGATTGATATTGCTTCTTATAGAGGAATCCGCCACAGAAAAGGACTTCCTTTAAGAGGACAAAGAACAAAGAATAATTCTAGAACAAGAAAAGGAAGAAGAAAAACAGTAGCCAATAAAAAGATAGCTACTAAATTATAAATAATTATGGCAAAATCAAAAAAGAAGAATACAGTAAGAGTGGAAGCAGCAGGGCAAGCGCATATACAAGCTACTTTTAATAACATTATAATCTCATTAACCAACAATAATGGTCAAGTTATATCTTGGTCATCTGCTGGCAAAATGGGTTTTAGAGGGTCAAAGAAAAACACACCTTATGCTGCACAAATGGCAGCAGAAGATTGTGCAAAACCAGCTATGGAAGCGGGCTTAAGAAGAGTAAAAGTATTTGTAAAAGGTCCGGGTTCAGGAAGAGAATCAGCAATAAGAGCAATCCATAATTCTGGTATTTTGGTTACTGAAATAGTGGACGTTACTCCATTGCCTCACAATGGTTGTCGTCCTCCAAAAAGAAGAAGAGTATAAATTTAATTAATAAGAAAAAATGGCAAGATATACAGGTCCTACATCTAAGATAGCAAGAAAATTTGGCGAACCAATTTTTGGTCCTGATAAGGTTTTAGACAAGAAAAACTATGGTCCAGGACAGCACGGAAATACAAGAAGAAGAGGAAAAAAATCGGAATATGCTGTGCAGTTGCAGGAAAAACAAAAAGCAAAATATACTTATGGTATTTTGGAAAAACAGTTTTCTAATCTTTTCAAAAAAGCACTAAGGAAAAAAGGTATTACAGGGGAAATACTATTACAGCTTTGCGAAACAAGATTAGATAATGTGGTGTATCGTTTAGGAATTTCTCCTACAAGGAGGGCCGCACGCCAAATGGTAACGCACAAACACATTGTTGTAAATGAAAACATTACTAATATCCCTTCTTATGCTTTAAAGATTGGGGATACAATAAGTGTTAGAGAAAAATCAAAATCGTTAGAAGTTGTTGGGACTTCCCTAGCTGCCAGTTCTTACACTTCTGATTGGTTAGAATGGAATTCTGATACTTTGAAGGGGAAAGTTTTAGCTTTGCCAGAAAGAGAACAAATTCCAGAAAACATAAAAGAGCAACTAATTGTTGAACTTTATTCAAAATAAAAAATAAACTTAAAAAAATAAAATTATGCCAATATTAAATTTTCAAAAACCAGATGAAGTAGTAATGCTTGAGTCTGATGAAAAAGTAGGGAATTTTGAATTTCGTCCTTTAGAGCCAGGTTACGGGCTAACAGTCGGTAATGCTTTAAGGAGAGTTTTACTTTCCTCATTAGAGGGTTTTGCAATTACTTCTTTTAAAATTGAAGGAGTTGAACATGAATTTTCAACTATTGATGGAGTAATTGAAGATGTAACGGAGATTGTTTTAAATCTTAAACAAATTAGGTTTAAACAACAAATTGAAGATGAAAATAGTGAAACTGCCATAATAAAAGTTTCTAATCAGAAAACCATAACTGCAGCTGATGTTGCTAATGGCCTTTCTAATTTTCAAGTATTAAACCCAGAGCAAATAGTTTGTAATATGGATAAAAAAGTTTCTTTCGAAATGGAGATTCTTATCGAAAAAGGAAGAGGATATGTCCCTGCTGAGGACAATTCTAAAGAAGACACTGCTCTAGGAACTATTGCTATCGATTCTATTTTTACACCAATCAAGAATGTTAAATATGATGTTGAAAATTATAGAGTGGAACAAAAAACTGATTTTGAGAAACTAAATATTCATTTAGTAACAGATGGCTCAATCACACCAAAAGATGCTTTAACGGAAGCTTCAAAAATTCTGATTCAGCATTTTTTACTTTTCTCAGATGAAAAAATGACTTTTGGAAAAGACTTGGAAGATGAGTTTGATGAAGATACTTTGCATATGCGTCAATTACTTAAATCTAAACTTTCAGAATTAGGTTTGTCCGTAAGAGCTTTAAATTGCTTGAAAACAGCAGAAGTTCAAACATTAGGCGAATTGGTATCTTTTAACAAATCAGACTTACTAAAATTTAGAAACTTTGGGAAAAAATCATTATCTGAATTAGAAGTTTTGGTTGAGGATAAAGGACTATCATTTGGTTTGGATATTTCCAAATATAATTTAGAGAACGAACAATAAAATGAGACACGGGAAGAAATTTAATCATTTATCAAGAAAGGCTCCTCACCGAAAAGCAATGCTAGCTAATATGGCATGCTCTTTAATTGAGCACAAACGCATCAAAACTACTGTTGCAAAAGCAAAAGCTTTGAGGGTTTATATTGAGCCACTACTTACAAAATCAAAAGAGGATACTACTCATTCCAGAAGAACGGTATTTTCTTACTTAAAACAAAAACAAGCTATTACCGAATTATTTGGTGATGTTGCTGCAAAAATTGCTGATAGACCTGGTGGGTATACTCGAATTTTGAAATTAAGCAATCGACTGGGCGATAATGCTGAAATGTGTTTTATCGAACTAGTGGATTATAATGAAGACTATACTACTGACAAACCAAAAAGAAAGAAAACTAGAAGAAGAGGGGCAGGTAAATCATCTGAACTTCAAACTTCAGAAGTTGTTACAGAAACGACAACTATTGAAGAAATTGCAGAAACTATCACTGATGGAAATGCTGAAAATGTAGAGGGCACTCAAGATTCAGGCGCTGAAACTACAGAAGCTGAAGAAGCAGAAGCAACGACAAGTACTGAAGAAGTAGCGGAAGAGGTAAAAGAAGAAGTAGCTTCAAAAGAAGAAAAAGCGGAGAAAACTATAACTGAAGAATCAAAAGTGGAAGATACTACTGAGGAAGTTGTTGTTGAAGAAAAAACGGAAGAAGCTGAATCAGAAGCAAAAGAAGAAGAAGTGGAAGAAACTGCAACAACCCAGGAGGAAGTGATAGAAGAGAAAGAAGAAGAGCTGGAAGCAGAAGTAACTGAGGAGTCTAAAGTAGAAGAAGCGCAAGATACTGCTGAAGAAACAGTAGAGGAAGAACCAACAGAAACTGCTGAAGAAATACAACAAGAACCTCAAGCGGAACTAACTGAGGAAAAAGAAGAAGAGGTGGAGCCAGCAGAAACAGCAGAAAATGAAATAGAAAAGAAAGAAACAAAAACGGAAGATACTTCTGAAGAAAATGTGGTGGAAAGCTCAGAAGAGATTATTGAAAAGACAGAAGCTGAAGATGTTCCGGAACCAGAAGAAGAGAAAGACAAAACAGAAGACGATTCAGATGAGCAGAAGAAAGATGAATAGAACTACAATTGTTTTAAAAAATAAAAGGATAAAGCTTTATGTGCTTTGTCCTTTTTTTTAATTTTATTTCCAATTTTTTAATAAAATAATGAAGTATAAAAAACAAAATAATGCAGTTGTTCTTTTAGAGGACGGAACGATTTTCCATGGAAAATCTGTTGGCATTGAAGGTGTTGCAACTGGTGAAATTTGCTTTAATACTGGTATGACTGGCTATCAAGAAGTTTTTACTGACCCATCTTATTATGGGCAATTGATGATAACTACTAATGCTCATATTGGTAATTATGGCGTGCTTGCTAATGAAGTAGAATCTGACTCCATGAAAATTGCTGGATTAATATGTAAGAATTTTAATAAAGGATTTTCTCGTGAGGGAGCGAATGGCGATTTATATCAGTATTTTCAGGATCAGAATAAAGTAGTAGTTTCTGATATAGATACAAGAGCCCTAGTAAGATATATTAGAGATAAAGGGGCTATGAATGCAATAATTTCTTCTAAAACAACTGACATTTCTAAGTTAAAAAAGTTATTAGAAAAAGTTCCATCTATGGAGGGTTTGGAACTTTCCTCAAAAGTTTCTACTGAAAAACCCTATTTCTTTGGAGATGAAAAAGCAAAATATAAAGTTGCAGTTCTCGATATTGGCGTAAAACGAAATATTTTAAGATGTCTTGCTGATAGAGATTGTTATTTGCAGGTTTTTCCAATGCACACTTCTTTTTCAGAAATGAAAAAATGGAATCCTGATGGGTTCTTTTTATCCAATGGTCCTGGCGACCCTTCTGCAATGCCAGAAGTAATTGAGCAGGTGAAAAATATAACTACTGATGGTAAACCAGTTTTTGGGATTTGTTTAGGACATCAAGCCTTAGCACTTTCTGAAGGGATTTCTACTTATAAAATGCATAATGGTCATAGGGGAATAAATCATCCTGTAAAAAATCTAGCAACAGGAAAAGCAGAAGTTACTTCTCAAAATCATGGTTTTGGAATTACTGAAGAAGACATAAAAAATAATCCGAATGTTGAAGTAACACATGTGAATTTGAATGATAACACTGTTGAAGGAATCAAACTCTTAAATAAGAATTGTTTTTCTGTGCAATACCATCCTGAAGCCTCTCCTGGACCTCACGATTCAAGATATTTGTTTGATCAGTTTGTAAGCAACATTAAAAATCATAAGAATAACAAATGAGTAAAATTTTAAACATATATGCACGTCAAATATTAGATTCAAGAGGGAATCCTACAGTTGAAGCGGAAGTAACAACTGAAAATGGAATAATGGGTAGAGCTTCTGTTCCTTCAGGCGCTTCCACTGGCAAGCATGAGGCAGTAGAATTAAGAGATGGAAATGTAAATATCTATCTTGGAAAAGGGGTGTTAAAAGCAGTTGATAATATCAATACCCAAATTAAAGATATCCTTATTGGTTGTCAAGTTTCTGATCAAAAATGTATTGACAATAAGATGATTGAATTAGATGGAACTGCAAATAAAGCCAATTTAGGAGCTAATGCTATTTTGGCTGTTTCCCTTGCTTCTGCAAAAGCAGCTGCAATTGAACAAAACAAAAATTTGTTTACCTATGTTGGAAGAAAGGATGCTTATACTTTACCTATTCCTATGATGAATATATTGAATGGTGGTTCGCATGCCGATAACAGTATTGACTTTCAGGAATTCATGGTGATGCCAATTGGTGCATCTTCTTTTTCCCATGCTTTGCAAATGGGAACGGAAGTTTTTCATCATTTAAAAGCGGAGCTTAAAAATCAGAATTATTCCACTAATGTTGGAGATGAAGGAGGTTTTGCTCCTAACTTAGGTTCGAATGAAGAAGCAATTGAAGTGATATTAAAAGCCATTGAAACTGCTGGCTATCGCCCTGGTGAAGATATGTATATTGCAATGGATGCTGCTGCATCCGAATTTTATAATGCAGAAGAAAATGTGTATCATTTTCACCAGTCAACAGGAGATAAACTAACACCTGCTGAAATGGTGGCTTACTGGGAAGATTGGACAAAAAAATATCCAATCATTTCCATTGAAGATGGTTTAGATGAAGATGATTGGGATGCTTGGAAACTCTTGACAGATAAAATTGGAGATAAAATACAATTGGTGGGGGATGATTTATTTGTAACTAATGTCGATCGTTTAAGAAGAGGTATTGATAATGGAATTGCAAACTCTATTTTGATAAAAGTAAATCAGATTGGAACATTAACTGAGACAATTAGTGCTGTAAAAATGGCTCAAAATAATTCCTACACTTCTGTAATGAGTCACAGATCGGGTGAAACGGAAGATACTACAATTGCAGATTTAGCTGTTGCGCTTAATTGTGGACAAATAAAAACAGGTTCAGCATCTCGTTCCGACAGAATGGCAAAATACAATCAGCTTTTAAGAATTGAAGAATTCTTAGGAAAAGATGCTATTTATCCAGGAAAAAAGTTTATACTCGGCTAGTTTAAAAAATTTAAAGAACTTATGGCAAAAAAGGCAGAGCTACATTATGATGGGAAAGTTTATGAACTTCCGATAATTGAAGGAACAGAAAATGAAATTGCTATTGATATTAGTAAACTAAGACAAGATGCAGGAATCATTACTTTAGATAGGGGATTTAAAAATACAGCATCTACTGAAAGTGCTATTACCTTTTTAGATGGGGAAAAAGGAATATTAAGATATAGAGGTTATTCCATTGAAGACTTAGCCGAAAATGCCAGCTTTTTAGAAGTTGCTTTTTTGCTGATTTATGGGGAATTACCAAATTCTGAGGAATTAGATAATTTTCAAGAAGAAGTTTCAAAACATACATTAGTGCATGAGGATGTAAGGGCGATATTAGATGGGTTTCCATCTAAATCTCATCCAATGGGAGTGTTGTCTTCTTTGGTTTCATCCCTTACTGCATTTTATCCAAAATCCTTAGATCCAAATCGTTCAGCAGAAGAAGTGAACGGGACAATAATTCGTTCCATTGCAAAACTACCAACTCTAGCAGCTTGGAGTTTTAAAAATAGAATGAGGCAACCCGTAATTTATCCTGATAACTCTTTAGGGTATTGCGAAAATTTTATCAGGATGATGTTTTCCTTACCAACTGTTAATTATGAAGTTAATCCTGTAATTACAAGTGCTTTAAACAAACTTTTAATTTTACATGCCGATCATGAGCAGAATTGTTCAGCAGCAACTGTCCGAATTGTTGGCTCCTCTCATGCAAGTTTATATGCTTCAATTTCTGCTGGGATTGCTGCACTTTGGGGCCCATTACATGGAGGAGCAAATCAGGCAGTAATTGAAATGCTTGAGCAGATAAAGGAAGACGGAGGAGATGTGAATAAATATGTTGAAAAGGCAAAAGACAAATCAGATCCATTTCGTCTGATGGGCTTTGGGCACAGAGTTTATAAAAACTTTGATCCTAGAGCTAAGATTATTAAAAAAGCTGCTGATGATGTGTTGGCACAATTAGGGGTTGAAGATCCAATTTTGGATATTGCTCTTAAATTAGAGAAAGTAGCTCTCAAAGATCAATATTTTAAAGATAGAGGTTTGTATCCTAATGTTGATTTTTATTCAGGTATAATTTACAGAGCATTGGGTATTCCTACAGATATGTTTACGGTAATGTTTGCATTGGGAAGATTACCAGGATGGATTGCACAATGGAAAGAAATGAGGGAAAATCATGAACCTATAGGAAGACCAAGACAAATTTATGTTGGTGAAAATGAAAGAAAATATGTTTCTATTAATAAAAGATAAATCTTAGAGATTAGTATGTAGATGTTAGATTAAAAAACTCGGTGTTATTCACCGAGTTTTTTTACTTTTGGACAATGGCTTATAGAACCTTACAACAATGTATTTCTGATTTAGAAAAGGAAGGTGAACTTATTCGAATTTCGGAACAGGTAAATCCTGATTTGGAAATGGCATCTATTCATCTGGATGAATTTGCAAAAGGAGGGAAAGCCATTTTATTTGAAAAGATTAAAGGAAGTAAATTTCGGGCAGCTTCTAATTTATTTGGAACTTTAAAAAGAAGTAAGTTTATGTTTCGTGATAGTTTAGAAAAGGTAAAACAGCTTATTGACCTTAAAATAAATCCTGCTTCTGCACTTAAAAATCCTTTTGAGGCCATTTTTACTGCACTTCATGCTATTTATGCTATCCCTGTAAAAGTTAGATTTTCAAGAAAATTTAAAGAAATACAGATTGAGGATTTACCACAAGTAAAATGTTGGAAAGAGGATGGGGGAGCTTTTATTACTTTACCTCAAGTCTATTCGGAAGATGTAGAAAATCCAGGAATTATGAATTCCAATTTAGGAATGTACAGAATTCAACTTTCCGGGAATGATTATGTACCCAATAAGGAGGTGGGGATGCATTATCAAATTCACAGAGGGATAGGTGTGCATCAGAAAAAAGCCAACCAAAAAGGAGAACCTTTAAAGGTTTCTATTTTTGTAGGAGGACCACCAGCTCATACTTTTGCTGCCGTTATGCCATTACCTGAGGGAATGTCAGAAATGGCTTTTGCAGGAATTTTAGGAGGAAGGAACTTTCGTTATGCAAAGAAAGATGGCTATACTATTTCAGCAGATGCCGATTTTGTAATCTGTGGAGAGTTACACCAAAATGATGTAAAAGCTGAAGGCCCTTTTGGAGATCATTTGGGTTATTATAGTTTGAAACACGATTTCCCAGTTTTGAAGATTCACAAAGTATATGCTAAAGAAAATGCCATTTGGCCTTTTACGGTTGTGGGTCGTCCCCCTCAAGAGGATTCTCAGTTTGGAGCTTTGATACATGAAATTACTGGAAAGGCAATTGAGAAAGAAATTCCAGGATTAAAAGCGGTAAATGCAGTAGATGCATCAGGAGTTCATCCTTTATTATTAGCGGTGGGAAGTGAACGATATACTCCTTATAATCCTACTAAACAACCCCAAGAATTATTAACTATTGCCAATCATATTTTAGGAACAGGACAAATGTCCTTAGCCAAATATGTATTTATTTGTGATGAAGAAAATGCTCCAGATGTGAATGACGAAAAGGAATATTTCACTCATTTTCTGGAAAGGGTAAATTGGAAAATAGATTTACATTTCCAAACCAAAACGACTATTGATACTTTGGACTATAGTGGAGACGGACTGAATGAAGGTTCAAAAGTAGTAATTGCAGCTGCTGGAGATAGTAAAAGAACTTTATCTGAAAACTTGCAGAATATCAATTTACCTACAGGTTTTTCTAACCTACAATTAGTGAGTAATGGAAATTTAGTAGTAGAAGGTAAAGGAGAAATTAATGACTTAATTGATTCTTTAGAAAAACAAAATTTAGAAGGAATAGCACTGATTACTTTAGTAGATGATGCCACTTTTACAACTGAATATTTCTCCAATTGGTTGTGGATTACTTTTACCCGTTCCAATCCTGCTAACGACATTTATGGTGTAGATGCAGAGCATAAGAACAAACATTTTTCGTGTTCTATTCCTATTATTGATGCCAGAATAAAAGCACATCATGCTCCTGTTTTGGAGAGGTAATCACTTCTTCTTGAATTTTCTCCACTGTTTATTCTTTTTATTCTTTGTTTGAATCTTATATTCAGGAGCTCTCTCAAAACCATTTGGTAAACTAAGTTTTGGAACTTCTTTTTCAATCAGTTTTTCAATATCCTTAAAGTTTCGCACTTGTTTTGGACTAATAAAAGTAATAGCTTCTCCTGTTCTGTCCGCTCTGGCAGTACGCCCAATTCTGTGCACATAATCCTCTGCATCATGAGGTACTTCATAATTAATAACCAATTCAATTTCTTGGATATCTATTCCTCTGGATAAAATATCGGTAGCAACTAAGATTCTAATTTTCTTATTTTTAAAGTCTCTTATGGTTTCTTCTCTTTCGCTTTGATCCAACCCAGAATGCATTTCAGAGGCTTTCATTCCTGCTCTGTTTAAAGTTTTTTTAATTTCTCTTACACTTTTTATGCTTGAGGCAAAAATGAGGACATGACTTAAATCTTTTCCTTTTGCTCTTAGTATTTCTCTTGCCAAATTTACCTTTTGGCTATCGTGTACCATATAAGCAGATTGAGTAATACCTGCTGCAGGTTTTGAAATTGCTAAACTTATACTTGCCGGATTATCGAGTAATTTGGTAGCAAGTGTTCTAATTTTTGGAGGCATTGTTGCTGAAAACAAAAGTGTTTGCATTTTTTCAGGTAATGATTTTGTAATTTTCATAATATCATCAAAAAATCCCATGTCTAACATTCTATCTGCTTCATCCAATATAAAATGCTGAACCCCTGAAGTATCAAAATAATCAAAATCTAAATGAGCCAATAATCTACCAGGAGTACAAATAATGATATCCGCACCATTTTTAAGTGCTTGTTTCTGATTGTCAAACTCCACTCCAGTTCCTCCACCATAAATAGGGTAAGAAGATGAATTGGTGAAATAGGAAAACCCTTCAATTTGCATGTCAATTTGCTTGGCAAGTTCCCTAGTTGGTACAATAATTATTGTATTTACTTTATTATTTTGATGCCCTTTTGTGAGCTTGTCCAAAATGGGCAACACAAAAGCTGCTGTTTTTCCTGTTCCTGTTTGTGCACATGCGATTAAATCTCTCCCTGCTTGTATTATGGGTATTGCTTGTTCTTGTATTGGGGTGGCCTTTTCAAATCCCATCATATCAAGCCCTTCTTGCAATTCGTTTCCGAACTTAAATGTTGTAAATTTCATGTTGTAAAGATATCAAAAGGAATTTGCTATCTGATATTAATTAAATCAGTATTTACTTGATGTATTCTACCAGAATTCCTAGGAAAATCCAAGCTGGGAAATGAACAAAACTGAAGATACCTTTCCAATGCTTTTCTTTGCTTAAATAACTGTAATCCCAAAGTCGTATGCCAAGTTTTAATAAAGGATAACTTACCAAAATTTCAATCATCCAAACCCAAATAGGATAGGATAAATATCGAATGAGATCATTCTGAATAAGACTTTCTGCTAAATCAAAACCATAGGATAATCCGAAAGCATAAATTGGAAACATCTAAAGGGAAGTATGTCCCATTAAAGCAATTTTCTTTTTTGTAATGAGGTTGAAAATAGAAGTAAATGCTATTTCTGCACAAATACCAAACATTCCCCAAAATAAGACTTCTGAAATATGCGTTATTCTAAAAGGAATTTTAAGATTTTACTTTTCAATTCTGTAAAAGGTGTGTATTTTATATTGGGTTCCAACCAAGATGTTTTGTGTAAAATACTTTTGTAATGGGTGAAAGTATCAAACCCAGTTTTGGAATGATAGTTTCCTATTCCACTTGCTCCAACTCCTCCAAAAGGCAAGTTAGGGTTGGACATTTGAACTAAGGATTCGTTAATTGCACCACCTCCAAATGAAATTTCATGGAGTATCTTTTTGATTACTTTTTTGTTTATGGAATAGATATATAGTGAAAGTGGCTTTTCTTTTTCTTTCACTTTTTTTATTACATCCTCTAAGTTTTCAAAGGCAATAATAGGAAGTATTGGTCCGAAAATTTCATCTTGCATTATGTGGTCTTCAAAACCAATGTTGCGCAAAAGGGTAGGGGCGATACTTCTGTTTTCTGGATTTACCTCCCCTCCATGATAAATTTTATCAGTAGGAATAAGTTGTGCTAGTCGGTTAAAATTTCTTTCATTTACAATTTGAACATAGTTTTCGTTTATGTTTTCGGAATGAGGGTAAAAATCCTCAATTTCTTTTTTTAAGGCTTCTAATAGTTTTGTTTCTACCCGTTTTTCTACTAACAGATAATCAGGGGCAATGCAAGTTTGTCCTGCATTTAGGAATTTTGCCCAAACTATTCTTTTAGCTGTTATCTTTATGTTACAGTCTGCTAAAACAAAAGTTGGACTTTTTCCTCCCAATTCTAAAGTTACAGGAGTTAAGTTTTCGGCTGCTGCTTTGTAAATTATTTTCCCGACAGGAGTACTTCCTGTGAAGAAGATTTTATCCCATTTTTGCTGGAGTAATTCAGTGGTAGTTGCTACATCTCCCTCTATTACTGTAAGGTGATTTTCATCAAAATTAGTATTGATAAGTTGTGCTAATACCTTACTTGTATTATTAGGAATTTCAGAAGGTTTTATCACCACTGTATTTCCTGCAGCAATTGCCGAAATAGCAGGAATAAGTGCAATTTGATACGGATAGTTCCAAGCGGAAATAACCAAAATAGTTCCCAATGGTTCAGGGATAATATAGCTTTTGGCAGGAAAGTTAGCAAGATTGGTTCTTACCCTTTTTTGCTTACTCCATTTTTTCAGATTCCTAATCGCATCATTCAGTTCGTTATAAATAAGGGATAGTTCCGTAAGGTAAGTTTCAAATTTTGACTTTTTAAAATCATCATAAATAGCAGTATAGAGTTTATCCTCATTTTCTTTTAAAATGAGTTTTAACTTTTTTAAAGTTTCAATTCTGAGATTAACCTCTTTTGTGGAGTTAGAATTAAAGAAACTCTTTTGCTGATTTACAATTTTTGCAATATCCATTTTTCAAAGATAAGCTAATTATTTACGTCCTTTAAAATCATCCATGGTTTTGTAAATTCCCATAATACTTCCTGCAAACCAATCAAACACATCCACCGACATAAAGGCCTGCCCAAAACGAGTAAAACGATAAATCCACCCAGGAATGCTAATGATTTTCTTGTTCTTTTCTATTGCCTTAATAATCGTTAGTGCGGCTGCTTCTGCATCCAAAATGGGGATGCGAGATTGTATACCATCAAACATTCCAGTATTTATGTAGTAAGGGAGGATAGTGGTGACTTGAATATTTTTTTGGAGTTGTTTCATTTCCAAACGCAAACTATCGGACCATGCAAAAATAGCCCATTTACTTGCTGCATAAACTGACATTTTAGGATTAGCAACTAAGCCGGCTGAGGATGCTATATTGCAAATATGTCCAGCATTTTCTTCCATCATATTTTTTAAAAACTGATTGCAAATATGCATAGGAGCAGAGCTGTTAATACTGAAGGTTTTTTCAATTTCAGTTGCATTGTGCTCATGAAAATATTTCCCTACAACTATTCCTGCATTGTTGATGAGAATATCAATATATCCATGCTCTTTTTTAAGTTGTTCTGCAGTTTTTTCTATTTGTGAAAGATTAGAAATATCAACCACATAAGAAGTGATATTTCCTAAAGGATTTAACCTTTTTAAGGTATTTTCTATGTTTTGAGTATTAATATCCCAAATAATAACTTTTGCATTTCTCTCTAAGGACAAACGACTCATTATTTTTCCAATTCCAGAAGCTCCTCCAGTAATCAGTATGGTTTTATTTTTGAGTTGAGTCATTTGTTCTCTTTTCTAAAAACAATACTTATTTTCTTCAATCAGTTTTGCTGCAACAGATCTTCTCATTTCTTTAGGGTTAATGGTGTATCCTTTTGTAAATCGTTTTAATCCCATTAATAACATTCTTTGCTCGTCTCCTTCTGCAAAAGATAAAATTACTTCTTCTCCTGATTGGTTGCAGTTTTTAATTGCTTGATACAAGAATAACTTACTCATTGCGATTTGGTGTTCTGTAGCTTCCTCCCCATTTTTATTTGCTAGTTTTTCAGCTCTTAAAATTGCAGATTCTGCAGTATATACTTCAATTACCATATCCGCTAAGTTCATCAATACTTCTTGCTCTTTTTCAATGTCCATTGCAAAGTGCTGAGCTGCTTTTCCTGCTGCCATTAGAATTGCTTTTTTCAATTTCTTCACTTGCTCTTTTTCGACTGCAAATAATTTACTTTCATCTGGTCTTTCAAATGAAGGAATACTCATTAAATCTTCTGCAATTTTCAAAGCAGGAGTCATAATGTCTAATTCTCCTTTCATTGCTTTTTTAAGTATCATCCCTACCAATAACATTCGGTTGATTTCGTTTGTTCCCTCATAAATTCTAGAAATACGGGCATCACGGTATGCTGCTTCCATTGGCGTATCTGCAGAATAGCCCATACCTCCATAAATTTGAATGCCTTCATCCGAACAAAACTGTATGGTTTCCGAACCCAAAACTTTTACAATAGAACACTCAATAGCATATTCTTCAATTCCTTTTAAGTGGGCTTTTTGATGATCTATTCCTTCAGCTTCCAACCTTCCAATATTTTTTTCAATTTCTGCTCCAGCTCTATAAGTTGCTGATTCAATAGCAAAAGTTCGTACAGCCATATCTGCTAATTTATGTTTTATTGCTCCAAATTTTGCAATAGGAACTCCAAATTGAATACGTTCATTCGAATAGTTGGTAGAAAGAGAAATCATTCTTCTGCAGGCATCCAATACTGCAGCTGAGAGTTTAATTCTCCCAACATTTAAGGCATTCATAGCAATTTTAAATCCGTTTCCTCTACCTCCTAATAGGCTTTCAACCGAAACACTTACTTCATTAAAAAATACTTGACGAGTAGAGGAGGAGTTTAATCCTAATTTGTGCTCTTCCTCACCCATAGTTATACCCTCCATCTCTTTTTCCAAAATGAATGCAGTAATGTTTTTATCATCTTCAATTCTAGCAAATACAATAAATACATTTGCAAATCCTGCATTTGAAATCCACATTTTTTGTCCTGTAATAAGGTAATGTTTTCCATCTTCAGTTAAAACTGCTTTAGTTTTTCCTGAGTTAGCATCTGAGCCTGCTCCAGGTTCAGTTAAACAATAACAACTCATCCATTCTCCAGTAGCCAATTTTGGTAAATATTTTTTCCTCTGATTTTCATCTCCATACAATTGAATAGGCAGGGTTCCAATTCCTGTATGTGCTCCATATGCTGTGGAGAAGGAACCATTAGCACCGCTAATTCTATCACAAATTAAAACGGAAGTGTTGAATGGCATTCCCATTCCACCATATTTTGTAGGGACTCCAATTCCTAAAAGTCCCAATTCTCCCGCTTTTTTCATGCAGTCCTCAGTTAGTTTGTAATCCTTCTTTTCGAATTGTTCTCTATGTGGATCCAATTCTTTTTCTACAAATTCTTTAGTGGCAGAGGCCATCATCAATTGTTCTTCTCCAAAATCTTCTGGGATAAATATATTGTTTGCCTCTTGGTCTATTATTAAAAATTCTCCTCCTTTTATCATGTCTTTATTTTTTGTTTTCTATTTTCGCAATTGCTTTTATTGTCTTTAACATAGAATCTGGAGTTACCGAAATGGTGTCGATTCCTTCTTCCACTAAAAATTGAGCAAAATCAGGATAGTCAGAGGGTCCTTGTCCACAAATTCCAACTTTTGTATTTGTCTTTTTTGCTACTTTTATCAAGTTTGAAATAGATCGTTTTACTGCTGGATTTCTTTCATCATAAATATGAGCAACAAGTGAAGAATCTCTATCCAGCCCAAGCGTAAGTTGAGTTAAATCGTTAGAACCAATAGAAAAACCATCAATGTGTTTTGCAAATTCTTCTGCCATTAAAATATTAGATGGCAGTTCTGCCATTAAGTACACTTGAAGTCCATCTTTTCCTCTTTGTAATCCATATTTTTTCATCACTTTGTATACCTTTTTCAATTCTTCTACAGTACGGCAAAATGGAATCATAATGGTTACATTTGTGAGTCCCATTTTTTCTCTCACTCTTTTTATTGCTTTACATTCCATCCCAAAAGCATATTCGAATTCATCTGAATAATATCGGCTTGCGCCTCTCCAACCAATCATTGGATTTTCTTCAGTTGGTTCAAAATAACTTCCTCCTAAAAGATTGTAATATTCATTGGATTTAAAATCGGACATTCTTACTATTGCTTGTTTTGGATAAAAAGCAGATGCAATTTTTGCTACTCCATAGGATAGTCGTTTTATGAAAAAAGTTTCCTCATCTTCAAATCCTCTTATGAGTACTCTAATCTTTTCTGATAATTCTTCATCCCCCAATTCTTTGTGTTTTAAGAGTGCTAAAGGGTGTGCTTGTATGTAATTGTTAATGATGAATTCTTCTCTGGCAAGTCCTACTCCTGCATTAGGTATTTGTGCAAATTTAAAGGCCAAATCAGGAGAAGCTACATTCAACATAATTGGCGTTTTTGTAGTTGGTAAATTATCCAATTTTGTCTTCTTCAATTTGAAAGGAACTATCCCCTCATATATTTTTCCAACATCTCCTTCAGCACAACTTACCGTAAATTCTTCTCCATTAAAAAGGACTTCTGTTCCGTTTTCTGTACCTACAATAGCAGGAACTCCCATTTCACGGGCAACAATAGCTGCATGACAAGTTCTACCTCCTTTATTGGTGATAATTGCAGAGGCTTTTTTCATGATTGGTTCCCAATCTGGATCGGTCATTTCAGTAACTAAAATATCTCCTTCTTTAAAGTCAGAGCCATCAAAACTACCATCTCTACCATCAAGTGAATACATTTTTTGTACTTTTCCTTGTCCGATTTTATCGCCAACAGCAATCCCAGTTAATCTTATTGTTGTTTCGTTTGTGTCGTCAATAATGTATTCAATTAATGAGTTGTCTTTCTTTCTGGAATGTATGGTTTCTGGTCTTGCTTGAACAATAAATAATTTCCCTGAAAGCCCATCAATTGCCCATTCTGTATCCATTGGGCACCAATATCCTTTTAGCTTGGTGTAGTAATCTTCAATAATACAAACCCATTTTGCCAATTTTAATGCTTGACGATCTGTGATACAAAATTCATCTTGTTGTGTATTGCCTACATGTACCGTTTTTACCAATTGTCCTGGGTCGGTTGAATAAATCATTTTATTCTCCTTTTTTCCCATTTTCTTTTCAATAATAGATGCAAATCCTTCCTTTAAAGTAGGTTTGAAAATCAAAAACTCATCTGGTGAAACAGTACCTTGAACAACACTTTCACCTAATCCATAAGAGCCATTTATTAAAACAACATCTTTAAATCCACTTTCAGTATCTAATGAAAAAGCTACTCCAGAAGAAGCTAAATCCGAACGAACCATTTTTTGCACACAAACCGAAAGTCCAATATCAAAATGGTCGAATCCAAAATCATCACGATAGGAAATTGCACGATCTGTAAAAAGGGAAGCAAAACAATTTCTGACAGAAGTAAGAATTTCCTCAGGACCTCTTACATTCAAAAAAGTTTCTTGTTGTCCTGCAAAAGATGCCTCTGGTAAATCTTCAGCAGTAGCAGATGAACGCACGGCAACATCTGTAATGTCTGATCCATATTTTTGAGATAGGAGGGTATAGCTATTCCTGATTTCTTCTTTTACCTGTCTCGGCCACTTACCATTTCTAATTAATTGCCTTATTTCTAATCCAGTTTTCTTCAATGAAATCAAATCATCTTTTTTCATCTTTTTAATGAGTGATCTAATTTTCTTATCTAATTTATTATGATTGATAAATTCGCAATAAGCCTCAACTGTAATGGCAAATCCTCCTGGAATATTTACTCCTAATTTTGATAAATTCTGAATCATTTCTCCTAAGGATGCATTTTTTCCTCCAACTAGTTCAAGATCAGATAGTTCTACTTCCGTTAAATCGACAATGTACTTGTTTTTCATTTTTGTGGTTTTTTAGTTTGGTTTCGTTTATAGGTTATTTTCTAAAATTTCAAAAATTCCGGCCGCTCCTTGTCCTGCACCTACACACATGGTAACCATACCGTATTTCTGCTTTCTTCTTTTCATTTCGTTTATCAATTGAACAGTAAGTTTTCCTCCTGTACAACCTAGTGGATGTCCTAAGGCAATTGCTCCACCATTTACATTTACAATGTCTGGGTTCAGTCCTAATTCACGAATAACTGCTAAGGATTGAGAAGCAAAGGCTTCATTCAATTCAAATTGTTCAATATCTCCCAGTTTCAATCCTGCTTTTTCCAATGCCATTGGTATCGCTTCTATTGGTCCTATTCCCATGTGTTTTGGCTCAACACCTGCTACTGAGTAACTCAATAGTTTTGCAATTGGTTTTACTTCTAATTCATTAACCATTTTTTCTGACATCAATAAAACAAAAGCTGCTCCATCAGAAGTTTGAGATGCGTTTCCTGCAGTTACCGTTCCTTCTTGAGCAAATACAGTTCTTAATTTGTTTAGTGCTTCTACTGAACCTCCTTTTCTTGGTCCTTCATCCGTATCTACAACATATTCTCTTTCTTGTCTTTTTTCGTTTTCATCCAAATAAGTTTCCTTTACGGTAATGGGTGCAATTCCACTTTTAAAGTAGCCTTTCTCAATTGCGTTAAGTGCTTTTTTATGTGAGTTAAAAGCAAATTCATCTTGGTCTTTCCTGCTGATGTTCCATTTGTCGGCAACTGCCTCAGCAGTAAGTCCCATGTTCCAGTACCAATCAGAATTGTCTTTTGCTACATCATAATTTGGTATAATTCTCCACCCTCCAAATGGGATAGGTGACATGCACTCTACACCACCTGCAATAATGCAATCGGCCATTCCACTTTGTATTTTTGCATTTGCAATTGCAATAGTTTCTAATCCTGAAGAACAATATCTGTTCACAGTCATCCCTGGAACTTTTATGGTGTCTAATCCCATTAAAGAAATCATTC
>CATMIT010000001.1 GCA_950069165.1 uncultured Flavobacteriales bacterium | reverse complement strand
AAAGAGTTAAAAAGAGGGCATGTGCTTATTATCAAAAAAGATGGAAGCATTCATGAAAAACAAGTTCGTGAGCCACAAGAAAGGAAGGCATGTTCTTTTGAAAGGATTTATTTCTCAAGAGGTAATGATGCGTCTATTTATAACGAACGCCTAGAACTAGGGAAACGTATTTTCCCAAAAGTATTAGATGCTATTGATAAAGATGTAAGAAATACGGTATTTTCTTACATTCCCAATACGGCTGAGGTTTCTTATTATGGCTTAATGAAAGGGGTGGATAGCTATCTTAATAAAGTTAAAACACGAAAAATACAAGCATTGGGGGAAAGCCCTTGTCATGATGCTATTGCTGAAATTATGAAGATTTCTCCAAGGGCTGAAAAGATTGCAATAAAGGATGCAAAACTTAGAACATTTATCACTTCTGATGATAGCAGAGATGATTTGGTAGCCCATATTTATGACATTACTTATGGCACAGTAAATCCTACTGACAATCTTGTTATGATTGACGATAGTATTGTAAGAGGGACTACTTTAAAACAATCTATTATTCGAATTTTGGATAGATTAGGACCTAAAAAAATCATTGTAGTTTCATCTGCACCACAAATCAGATATCCAGATTGTTATGGAATTGACATGGCAAAAATGGGAGATTTTATTGCTTTTCAGGCAGCAGTGGCATTGTTGAAAGATAGAAAACAAGAATACATACTTACTGAGGCTTACGATAAATGTAAGGCACAAGCTCATTTACCAAAAGAAGATATGGTGAATTATGTACAAGAAATTTATAAGCCCTTTACAGCTGAAGAGATTTCAGTAAAAATTAGTGAACTTTTAACTCCAAAAGGAACTAAAGCTGAGGTGGAAATTATTTATCAATCAATTTCGGATTTGCATGCTTCTTGTCCGAATCATTTAGGGGATTGGTATTTTACAGGAGATTACCCAACGCCAGGAGGCGTAAAAGTGGTAAACAAGGCCTTCATTAATTATATAGAAGGGAAAAATGAAAGGGCTTACTAACTCTTTTTAGCTAATTTCCAACCTAAATATCCCATAGGAATATAAGCTACTATTAAATCAAGTGAAATAAACCAAAATGGAGCTGGTAATATTTTCACCATCATAATTCCGCCAAGCAGGAAGAACCCTCCAATACTAAGAGCAAATATTTTATGATGAGAAACTGCTATTTTAACAGATACTATTGCACCAGCTAATGTGCCAATTGCGTGCGCAAGAAAAGGAAACAAAAAGTATTTTAAATCCCAATTCATTGCATCCATTGGGTCAAATCCTTCTTTTAGTGGGAAAATTTCTGAACCTAAAATAATTAGACCCATATTTAAAGCAGATCCAATTACTAATCCCAAAATTACTGCTAAAATATTTTTTATCATAATTTTAATTTTTTTGTAAATATAAGAAAAGCCCACCAAATAGCGGGCTTTCTTTTTTCTATGAAACAAAAACTATTTCTTTTCGGTGGTGTAAACATTTCCTTGCCAGGAAAATAAAATACTGCTAGCAGAACCAAACTGATTAACTGCCATATCAAATGCCGAACCAAAAGAAGCAATATTAATTACTGGAATTTCTTGCCCATTAAATATAGTCGTCCCTAATTTTTGCACAATGGTATAAGGGTCGTTTTCTTGTTCTTGTTTTTCTTCTTCCACTTTCAAGGTCTCTTCCTCTTCTTTTGTTAGAGGTTTTGGATGGCTTGGCGCAATGGTCATTTCATCAATAAGATGGGTTGCCCCAGCAAATTTATCAATAATAAAAAGGGTGTAACGGATATCTACCGATATAGTTCTTTGCACCTGTTTTTCGAATGCAATATCCCCACTCATTGCCTCCCAATTTCCATCAAAAGCAATTCCCACCAATTCTCCCCAAGCATTGATAACCGGAGAGCCAGAATTTCCGCCAGTAATATCGTTATTAGAAATAAAATTGATTCTCAGATTCCCCTCTTCATCCCCATATTTTCCATAATCTCCTTGATTGTATAATTCCTTCAATTTTGCCGGTACAATAAATTCATCATTGGTTGGATCTTCTTTCTCCATTATTCCATCAATGGTAGTGTAATAGTCGTATTGTATGGCATTCCCAGGGGCATAATCCCCAACATTTCCATAAGTTAGTCGCATGGTAGAATTTGCATTTGGGTAATATATTTTATCCGGATTCATCTCTCTAAGTCCAGCAATAAAAAGACGGTTTCCTTTTTCCAAATCTTCTCTGATTTTTTTGCGTTTTGGGTAATGATTGGCCAAGTAGAAATCATAAATGGACATAATTGTGGTATAGGCAGGGTCTTTTGCAATTTTGGTAGTAGAAGGACTTTTTAAAAAGTCCGAAAACTTTGAGCGATTAGCAAATATAGATTTTTTGAAAACTGTTTTTGCATAATAATCAAAGTTCAAAGCTCTAAATCCAAAGAGCTGTTTTTCAATTTTTTTGAAAATAGCTGGATGCTGGCTTTTCGGGATATTGTAATAATACATTTCAAGCATTGCGGATAATAATTCTTGGTCTACTTCCGAATTATAATCTTTGTAAAAATCCTTTGCCTCATTTTTAATTTCTTTTATCTTTTTTTGTTTGTCGGCATCCTCCAAATTTAGCAATTGGCTTACCATATTGTTCATCATAAAAGAGAAATACAAAATTTCTGCTCCTTGAAAAACAGCTTCATTAAGGTAAGTTCTAGCAATATTTATTTTTCTGTTAGCAAAATAAGCGTCCTCAACTAAATTCAAAGCATCTCCATATTTTGTTTGTCTTTTATCATCTCCACTAGCCACCCAAACCCTGAAATTATCCTCAATCTCTCTTTTCTTTTCATATACTCGCATTCTTTTTAACCCTTTAGTTTGTCCAATATAGTATTTCCAATAGTTAGAAGTTCCTGCATATTTAGCTGCATACTGAATTTTGATTTTCTTACTTTTATCCATTGCCTCTTTCATAATGGTTAATTTTTCACTTCTAATATCAACAATTGTTGGTCCTGATTGCTCTATTGCCTCCTTCACGCCATATGAAGTAAGGTATCTGTCCGTTCTTCCTGGGAAACCATAAATCATGGTATAATCGCCATTATCCACACCATCTAATGATATTGGCAGAAAATGTTTTGGCTTGTATGGAATATTTTCTTTGGAATATTCAGCAGGGGTTCCATCTGGGGCCATATAAATACGAAAAAGTGAAAAATCGCCAGTATGCCTTGGCCACATCCAATTATCCGTATCGCCACCAAATTTTCCGATAGAAGAAGGAGGGGCGCCAACCAGGCGAACATCTTTAAATGTTTCATAAACCAATAGGTAGTATTCGTTCCCACCGAAAAAACTTTTAACTTTTGCATTATAATGAGTTCCCTCAGTGGTTTCGGTTACAATTTCTTTTATTAAGTCACTTATTTTAGCCTTTCTTTCTGCTTGTGATAAATTCAGAGTATCAAAACCAGCTAATACTCTATCGGTTACAGATTCAATACTAATTAAAAAAGTAGCGGTAAGCCCCTGATTTTCTAATTCTGCATCTCGGCTCATGGCCCAGAATCCATCTTTCAAATAATCATTATTTACAGAGGAATGTGTTTGAATGGCATCAAACCCGCAATGGTGATTGGTTAGCATTAAACCCTCATTTGAAATCATTTCAGCTGTACAAAATCCTCCCAAAGAAACAATAGCATCTTTTAGGGAAGATTGATTGATGCTGTATAAATCCTCAGCAGTAAGCTGCAAACCATGCGCCTGCATATCCTCTTGATTTAAGCTTTGTAAAAGTTGTGGCAACCACATTCCTTCATCTGCAATTGCAGAAAAAGAAAAGATGCCAATCAGTATTGAAAACAAGAATTTTTTAAACATATTTTAGATTTTAATTTCCTGCAAATGTAATGAAACAGAGCGTTCTACAAACTTTCAGTTTGTAAAATTTTAGCGTACTTTTGCAAGAAGAAAATAAATCATGAGCAACCCTGAATTAACACGAATAAACAAGTATTTATCAGAAATTGGCTATTGTTCCAGAAGGGCGGCCGACAAACTAATAGAACAAGGAAGGGTAACCATAAATGGGGAAGTGCCAGAAATGGGAACAAAAATTTCAGAGGAAGATCAGGTGCGTATAAATGGAAAATTAGTTTCTCAGCCCAGGAAGAAAAAGATGGTTTATTTGGCCTTCAATAAACCTGCAGGAATTGTTTGCACTACCGATACAAAAAGAGAGAAAAACAATATTATTGATTACATTAATTACCCAACACGAATTTTTCCTATTGGGAGGCTGGACAAACCCTCAGAAGGGCTTATCTTTTTAACGAATGACGGGGATATTGTCAATAAAATTTTGAGAGCTAGAAATAAGCATGAAAAGGAATATGAAGTAACGGTTCATAAACCTGTAACCAAAGAATTTGTTCAAGCCATGAGTACTGGCGTTCCTATTTTGGATACTGTCACCAGAAAATGTTTTGTAAAACAAACCGATAAAAAGAAATTCAAAATTATACTTACCCAAGGGCTCAACCGACAAATCAGAAGGATGTGTGAGGAGTTGGAATATGATGTAAAAAAACTAAAAAGGGTAAGAATTATGAATATCAAATTAGATATTCCTGTGGGGACTTACCGAGATTTCACAGTAAAAGAACTGAATCAAATCAATCAATCTGTGGAGCATTCCATTAAAACTTTTGAAGAAGAGAAATAATTTGCAGAAGATTTTAGTAATAGGGTGTTGTGGTGCAGGAAAATCTACTTTTTCTAAAAAACTACAAGCCATTCTAAATTTAGAAATCATTCATCTAGATCAATATTATCACAAGCCAAATTGGGAAGAAACTGAACAGGATGAATGGGAGAAAATAGTAAATAGTTTAGTCCAAAAACCATCTTGGATAATGGATGGGAATTATAAAGGAACTTTTGATGTTAGGTTTCAGTATGCGGACACCATTATTTATTTGGATTATTCTACTATAAAATGTTTTTGGAGAGTTATTAAAAGGATAGTAAAGTATCATGGAAAAGTACGACCTGATATGCCAAAAGGGTGTAAAGAACGGTTTGACTGGGAGTTTTTACACTTTGTAGCGACCTTTAATTTTAAAAATAGAAAAGGAATTCTTGAAAGGTTAAATGCCGTAAAAGATAATAAATTGGTTTGTATCTTTAAATCAGATAAAGAAGCGGATTTATTTCTTCTTAAAAACAGGAACAGCCGAACAGGCCTCTCCAAACATTAAACTACTAACGGTAGTTTGTAATTTTTTAGTAATGGCAATATAAAGGGTTTCTGTAAGTGGAATTTGCCCACAACCTTTTACAATTACTTTTTTACCTTCAAATTCACAGGCGTCAATGGCATCAATATTATCCGTAAAAATTTGTTGAAACACCTTTTCTTTTGTTCCAAAATGAATTTCAGAATTAGCGGTATTTAAGTAGGAGGTTACGAGCATAAAAGCCCACATAGGCACAATTGCATCTGCACTACAATTAAGGGCAACAGTTTTGCTTTTATAAATAGAAAAATCAAACTCTTTTAGTGCAGTTCTGAATTCTTTTTCTTTCAGGAAAATCCCTTCAAAAAGAAATTTTTTGATATCCAAAACTGCAATAGATTGCTTTGGTGCATAATCTGCCAAATCAATAGTGATTAAACTACTATTTGCTACTCTATTTACAATTTCATTACTCATTTTATAACATTCCTAATTCCAATTTTGCCTCTTCACTCATCATCTCTTTGGTCCAAGTTGGCTCGAAAACAATCTCTACTTTTACCTTTTTTACAGCAGGAACTACTTTCACTTTTTCTTCCACCTCAACAGGTAGCGTTTCTGCAACTGGACAATTTGGAGAGGTGAGTGTCATGGTAATATTCACATCACAATCCTCACTCACCTGTACATCATAAATAAGCCCCAAAGCGTAAATATTTACCGGAATTTCAGGATCATAAATCTCACAAATCACCTCTACCACTTCTTCCTCAATTTTTTGTAATTCTTTTTCTGTTTTCATATTAATTAGATTTGAGATTTTAGACTTGATAAAAAATCTTTTGTCTAATATCTTTATACTATTATCTGTCTTTTAATGCTAAGGCATACAATTTCATTTCTTTTACCATAGAAAGCAAGCCATTGGCACGCGTTTGAGAGAGTTGTTCTTTTAGTCCAATCTTATCAATAAATACTAAATCTGCCTTTGCTATTTCTGCTGCTTTTTGCTTAGAAAGCACCCTAATTAAAATAGCAACAATGCCTTTGGTGATGATGGCATCACTATCAGCCGTATATGTAATTATCCCATTATCATTATCGGCATGAAGCCAAACTCTACTCTGACAGCCCTTTATCAGATTATCTTCTATCTTGTGTTTATCATCAATCATTGGAAGGCTTTTCCCCAAGTCAATAATGTATTCGTATTTTTCCATCCAATCCTCAAACATATCGAATTCTTCCACTAATTCTGCTTGTATTGCTACAATTGTTCCCATTTAAGCAAGCATTGTTTGTGCCTTTTTTATGGCAGTTATACAACTATCAATCTCCTCTTTTGTGTTGTAGATAGCAAAGGACATACGAGCAGTTCCAGAAACTTTATAATGTTCCATTATCGGTTGTGCACAATGATGCCCTGTTCTAATGGCAATCCCCATTTTATCCAATAAAACACCAATATCATAAGGATGCAAGCCCTCAATATTGAAAGACACAAGGGCTGCTCTTTTTTTCGCCTCCCCAATAAATTGCATACCACTTATTGTTAAAAGTTGCTTAGTTGCGTATTGTACCAAAGTATCTTCATGTTTTGCAATGGTTGAAATTCCCAAATCCGTGATAAAATCCATAGCCGCTTTAAAAGCGATAACCCCAGCAATATTGGGCGTTCCGGCCTCAAATTTATGAGGTAAATCGGCATAAGTCGTTTTTTCAAAACTAACCTCTTTTATCATTTCTCCTCCCCCTTGATAAGGTGGCAATTCATTTAACAATGCTTCTTTTCCGTACAAAACACCAACCCCAGTTGGGCCATACATTTTGTGTGCAGAAAAGCAGTAAAAATCTACATCCAACCCCTGAACATCTACCAAAGTATGAGGGGTGGCTTGTGCGCCATCAATTAAAATTTTAGCACCTACTTTATGCGTTAAGGTAATCAGTTTCTCCACAGGATTTATTGTTCCTAGTGCATTAGAAATATGTGTAACTGCTACTAATTTTGTTTTTTCAGAAAGTAAATTTTCAAAGGCATCCATATCCAAATCTCCATTATCCAAAATAGGAATCACTTTGAGTGTTGCTCCTGAAACTTCACAGCACATTTGCCAAGGCACAATGTTGGAGTGGTGTTCCATTTCTGAAATAATGATATCATCTCCTTTGTTTAGCATGGAACGATAGCCGTTTGCCACCAAATTGATGGAATCGGTTGTCCCTTTGGTAAAAATGATTTCGCAACTCTTGTTGGCATTGATAAACGCTTGAACCGTATCCCTTGTTTCTTCAAATTTATCGGTTGCTTTTTGGCTTAAATAATGAACACCCCTGTGAATATTTGCATTATTATTGCTGTAATATTGAGCAATTGCATCTATAACGACTTGTGGTTTTTGGGTGCTTGCCCCATTGTCAAAATACACCAAATTTTCTCCATTTACTTTTTGATGAAGCAGTGGAAATTGTGCTCGTATTTTACCTACATCAATCATTAGAGATTAAAATCTAAATCAACATGTAGTTTTTCCGCAATTCGTTTTTGAGCTAATTTTTTTACTTCTGCAATGGTAAAGTTATTTACCGCTTCTGATGCGAAAGCATAGGTTAAAACGGCCTTTGCTTCTTTTTCTCTAATCCCCCTACTTCTCATGTAAAACAGAGCATCATCATCCAATTGCCCAATGGTGCAACCGTGACTACATTTTACATCATCCGCATAAATTTCCAGTTGAGGTTTGCTGTCAATGGTAGCATTTTCACTCAATAGTAAATTATTATTGGATTGAAAAGCATCAATTTTCTGTGCATCAGGGCGAACCATAATTTTTCCGTTAAAAACACCTTTGGAATCCCCTAAATAAATGCCCTTATACATTTCGTTACTCCTGCAATGTGGCTGCTTATGATCCATAAAAGTATGGTTGTCGGCAAACTGATTATTATCCAAAATAGAGATACCATTCATATTGCTATCGCAATTGCTTCCGTTTTGCTCAAAGTTTAAATTGTTTCTGGTGAATGCACCTCCAAAAATCAAGGTATTTACAATTACACTTGAATCTTGCTGCTGATAAAGATTCATATTGTCAATCAGAATAGCATTTTCGTTATTATCCTGAATTTTATTATACTCTACCTTAGCATTTTTTCTAATATTTATTTGCGTGAAATGATTTACAAAACATTTCGAATCACTTAAATTTTGAATGCGTTCTACAAATTTTATTTGTGAATTCTCTCCCACATCAATATTGTTTCGGTATTGCACAAAATTATCTTGTTTAGTACTAGTAAAAAATAAGATTTCAATCGGATTTTCTACCACAGTATTTTTCGCTATTTTGATGGTAAATCCCTTTTTTGCAAGGGATGAATTTAACACAGAAATAGCATCTTTATTTTGGGATTCAAATTCAGAAAAAGCAGAAATACTTACGCCATCTATTGACGGTTTTGAAATTAGATTTCCACCACAAAAAACAATTTTATGCTGCAATCCTAAACTGTATTTTTTAATGTCCTCTTCTGAAACTGTAACCCCATTCCCCTCCACCGAAAAATCATTAGCAACAATTTTTTTAAGGGAAGTATATTTCCAATCCTCTTGCTTTATAGTAGGAAACCCATTCGCTAAAAAGGATTGAAATAATCCATTTTTTTCAGCACTCAAATTCTCTATAATAGAAAAAGATTTTATGTTTTCAATTAAGCCCACTTTTTGTCCGCTTCTTTAGTTATCCAATCATATCCTTTTTCTTCCAATTCATGTGCTAATTCTTTGCTTCCTGATTTGATGATTCTTCCATTATGTAATACATGCACAAAATCAGGCACAATATAATCCAACAGCCTTTGGTAGTGGGTAATGACTATGATTGCATTGTCTTTTGTTTTTATTTTGTTCACTCCATTAGCTACAATTCTGAGGGTGTCAATATCCAGTCCAGAATCAGTTTCATCCAATATGGCTAATTTTGGCTCCAACATAGCCATCTGAAAAATCTCATTTCTTTTTTTCTCTCCACCAGAAAACCCTTCATTCATATTGCGAGATAAATATCCTTTTTTGATGTTTAATAGTTCCATTTTTTCACGCATCATTTTTAAAAGTTCTGGGGCAGGAATTGGATCTAATTCTTTTGCTTTTCTTCTTTCGTTTATAGATGTTTTTATGAAATTAGAAACCGATATCCCAGGTATTTCTACTGGATATTGAAAAGAAAGAAACACACCAATATGTGCTCTTTCTTCCGGAGAAAGTTCCAATAAATCTTCCCCTTCAAAATCAATTGTACCTTCCTGCACCTGATAATCTTCTTTCCCTGCAATTACGCAAGCAAGAGTGCTTTTCCCAGAACCGTTTGGCCCCATGATTGCATGCACTTCTCCTGCTTTTACTTCTAAGTTAATCCCTTTAAGGATAAGATTATCCTCAATCCCTGCTTTTAAATTTTTTATGCTTATCATTTTCTTTTTTTTAGCCCACTGATCCTTCCAAGCTGATTTCTAATAATTTTTTTGCTTCTACCGCAAACTCCATGGGCAACTGGCTTAACACATCCTTGCAATAGCCATTTACTATAAGTGCAATTGCTTCTTCTGTCCCAATCCCTCTTTGGTTACAATAGAAAATTTGGTCTTCTCCAATTTTTGAAGTAGTTGCTTCATGCTCTACTTTGGAAGAATTATTTTTTACTTCAATATAGGGGAAAGTGTGCGAGCCACACTTATCACCCATCAGTAAGGAATCGCACTGAGAGAAATTACGAGAGTTTGTTGCCCCTTTTGTAATTCGCACCAACCCTCTGTAATTTCCATTACTATTCCCTGCTGATATTCCTTTGGCAATAATGGTGCTTTTGGTGTTTTTCCCTAAATGAATCATTTTGGTTCCTGTATCTGCTTGCTGGAAATTATTGGTTACTGCCACTGAGAAAAATTCTCCAATGGAATTATCTCCTTTTAAGATACAAGAAGGGTACTTCCAAGTTATAGCAGAACCTGTTTCTACTTGTGTCCAAGAAATTTTCGCATTTTTATAACAAATTCCTCTTTTGGTTACAAAATTAAAGACTCCACCAACTCCTTCAGCATTTCCTGGGTACCAATTTTGTACGGTTGAATACTTTATATCTGCATCATCCATAGCAATTAATTCTACTACTGCAGCATGCAATTGGTTTTCATCTCGCATAGGGGCAGTACAGCCTTCTAAATAACTTACTTGACTACCTTCATCTGCAATTAATAATGTTCTTTCAAACTGCCCTGTTCCCGCTTCATTTATTCTGAAATAAGTAGAAAGTTCCATTGGGCATTTTACCCCTTTTGGGATGTAGCAAAATGAACCATCTGAAAACACAGCAGAATTCAGTGCTGAGAAAAAATTATCTCTAGCAGGGACCACAGTACCTAAATATTTTTTAACTAGTTCTGGATGCTCTTGTATGGCATCAGAAATAGGGCAGAAAATAATCCCTTTTTCGGCTAACGTTTCTTTGAAAGAGGTGGCCACCGAAACAGAATCCATGACGATATCCACCGCCACATTAGCCAATTTGTTTTGCTCATCAATGGAAATGCCGAGTTTATCAAACATCTTTTTCATTTCCGGATCCAAATCATCCAAACTATCCAAAACAGGTTTTTGTTTTGGGGCAGAATAATAAATTATTTCTTGATAATTTGGTTTGGTATACTTGATATTAGCCCACTCTGGCTCCTCCATTTCTAGCCATGCTTTGTAGGCTTTCAATCGATAATCCAACATCCACTCTGGCTCATTTTTCTTTGCAGAAATAATACGCACCACCTCTTCACTGAGGCCCTTTGGGATAGTGTCCGATTCAATGTCAGTTGTAAATCCGTATTTATATTCAGAAGAAGTTACTTCATTTAGCAACTCCTCTTCCGTTTGCTTTTGCTTTGCGCTCATTTGCTTAAATTTTTAAAGGGAAAAACTTTCTCCACAGCCGCAAGTTCTGCTTGCGTTCGGATTATTAAAAACAAATCCTTTGCCATTGAGTCCGTCAGAAAATTCTAATGTAGTCCCAACAAGGTATAAAAAACTCTTTTTATTTACTAAAAGCCGAATTTTGTTATCTTCAATAAGTTCATCATCTTCATTTTTAGTGTCATCAAAGTCCAATTTGTAACTCAAACCCGAACATCCACCACTTTCTACACCCACTCGAACATAGGCATTTTCCTTCTCTTTCTTATCTAGTAAGTGGAGTAATCTATCTCTTGCTGAATCACTGATATTTATCATCTTATTTTTATTTAATCTAAATGAATGCAAAGATACAATAACTTATAACATAATACATATCTTTGGCGCATGAGTTTATTTGAAGAAAAAGCAGTAAATACTACCCCAATTTCAGCATTGGGAGAGTTTGCATTGATTGACCATTTAACTAAGGGTATAAAAATTAAAAATAAAAGCACAGTAAAAGGGGTTGGAGATGATGCGGCTGTTATTGATATAGGGGATAAGTATCAGCTAATAAGCACTGATTTACTAGTAGAAGGCGTTCATTTTGATTTGGCTTATACTCCACTGAAACATTTGGGCTATAAAGCGGTAGCAGTGAATGTTTCAGATATATGCGCCATGAATGGTGAGGCAAAACAAATTACGGTTGGATTGGCGCTTTCTAATCGTTTTTCTGTTGAAGCATTAGAAGAATTATATAAAGGAATGAATTTGGCCTGTAAGCATTATGGGGTAGATTTAGTGGGTGGCGATACCACCACCTCAATATCCGGATTAATGATAAGCGTTACTGCTTTGGGAGAGGTTGAAAAAGATAAAATCACTTATAGATCTGGTGCAAAAGTAAATGATTTGATAGTGGCTACTGGCGATTTAGGAGCAGCCTATTTAGGGTTACAACTTTTGAAAAGAGAAAAAGAAATATATATAGCAAATCCTAAAATGCAACCTGATTTAGGAGGGAACGATTATGTTTTGCAAAGACAATTAAAGCCAGAAGCAAGAATCGACATTGTCAAAAAGTTAAAAGAATTAAAAATAATTCCTACCTCCATGATTGATATTTCTGATGGACTATCCTCAGAAGCATTACACCTTTCAAAATCGTCTGCTATTGGGTTGCAAATTTATGAGGATAAAATTCCCTTAGATATAACGGCAATAAATTTAGGGGAAGAGTTGAATTTGAACCCTGTTTTATGTGCATTGAATGGAGGAGAGGATTATGAATTATTACTTACCATAAAGCAGAAGGAATATGAAAAGCTGAAAGCGGATGTTGACTTTAGCATTATAGGTCATATTACGGACAAATCAGAAGGAAATAATTTTATTGCGAAAGATGGGAGTTTACACCCCTTAACTGCACAAGGTTGGGATGCTACAAAAATGGGCTGAATGCATAATAATTTAGCATAAGATTAAAAACACCATTTCCTGATTAAATATCGAGATAAAAGCAAAAAGAATCCTGATAGGCCAAAGAAAATGAATAAGTAAGATTTCAATACTACTTTCTTTTTTTTTGGTAATTTTGACCTCAAATTTGCACTATAATTAAAAATGAAATGAAAAGAATTGCCATTATCCTATTATTTGTTTTGGGCATTAGCTCAACTTCAAGTGCACAAATTCATTTGGGTTTTGGAGCCCCAGGCATACAGTATGAAGATACTGTTAAATTTGGCGATTTTCTTTCATTCGCTTTTTGGATTGTAAATGATGGTCCTGACACTTTAATAGACCCAATTGATATTAACCTTTTAATTACCGATAGTAGTAACATTAGCAATACAACTGCATACTTAGGATCGTATGGATTAACTAGCAATTTTCTTTCTCCAAACGATAGTCTTTTTATAGTTAGCTGGGATTATTTATCCCCCCAAAGCTATATGCTTGGCGATAATATTGTTGTTATTTGGCCATCTTTCGTTTCGCCAACAACTCCTTTTTCTTATGAAATTTTTACAGGAAATCTTTTTGTTAGTAACACATCCTCTGTTGAGGAAAGAATTAGCAATGAATCCCTTTTAATTTATCCAAATCCAATAGTTGATAGGGCAACTATAAAAACGGCTGATTTTTCACAAATAGAAAATTTTAGAATGTTAGATATCTCAGGAAAAGTAATAAGAGATATAAAAATTAGGAATCAGCAATATGTAGTTTTTCAAAAAAAGGAAATCCCAAAAGGCATTTATTTTATAGAAATAAGTACAAAGGATAAAAAATATTTACAAAAAATAATTATTCATTAAAAAGATAGAAATTATGAAAACACGAACACTAAAAAACATTTTATTTTTGCTAATAGCAATCGTAATGATATTGGCAAGAAGTGCAAGCGCACAAAATGTATTAACCATCCAAGGGAATGTTTCAGATGTAAATGGATCACCTATTGTTAACCATATAGTTACCATCACAGGAAATACTCCCGTCTTATCAACCTTTACATATACCGATTCGCTTGGTGATTATCTAGCCTTGTTAACGGTTTTAAATATGCAAGGCGCTTTAACGGTTAGCATTGCAGATTGCAATGGATTAGTGCTTACCAATTCTCATTTTTGGTCGCCACAGATTACTACAATTATTTCAAATTTTGTGTATTGTGCCAGTTCAACACCTTGCACATTATCGGCTACTGTTACTTATGATTCTATTACAAATTTGCTAACCCCAGTGGTTAATGCCGGAACACCCCCTTACACCTTTATATTTAATGGTGGATTTGTAGGACCTCCTTTTTATTACACTCCTGGCTGGTGCTTGTATATTGTAGATGCTAACGGTTGCGACACTACCATTTGTGATACTTCTAATGTGCTTTGGCCATGCGCTATTCCTAACTTAACAGTGGACCTTGACAGCAATACCAATGTGTTGGAAGTGAATCAAAACTCTTCAAATTTCACATACCTATGGACTAATGGAGACACTACACACCACACTCAATATTATCCTAATTGGTGCGTATATGTTGTAGATTTGAATGGTTGCGATACCACTATTTGTGAAGGAATCAATATGCCTTGCACCCTTTTTGGTGCTTATGTAAATCTAACTTCAAATGGTTTGCAAGCAGGAGCAATGACCATGCCTCCTTATGCACTTACTTACATTTGGAGTAATGGAATGAATGGAAGTTGGTCGGCTTTTTATCAGAATTGGTGTGTGCAAATTATTGATACTGTGACTGGATGTGATACCACTATTTGTGATTCTTCCTTTACATCACAAAGCTGTACGGATTCATCCCTTATTAATCTTAATGCATTTTGTCCGCAAGTTTACTTGCCGGTTTGTGGATGTGATAGCGTAACTTATATGAATGATTGTTATGCCATAAATTATGGAGGGGTTACCTCTTGGACGCAAGGTCCTTGCGGAACTAACCCTCCACCTCCTTGCCAAGCACATTTTATAGCACACCCTGATTCTTCCAATCCAAATGGAGTTTGGTTTTATGATTTATCCACTCCAATGGGAACAATTAATTCTTGGCTTTGGGATTTTGGAGATAATTCTACTTCTACTTTGCAAAATCCTCAGCATACTTATAATGGTACAGGGACTTATTATGTATGTTTAACCATTACTTCACAAGCATCTCCTAATGGGGTTGTGTGTACCTCTACTTTTTGCGATAGTGTTTGGCTTGGTGGTGCTGGTATGCCATGCCATGCCTCTTTCCAAAGCACACAAGTAAATGCATCAGACAGCACACACTTTTTTAATTTTTCATTTGGGACAACATCTTCCACTACTTATTTCTGGGATTTTGGGGACGGCTCTACTTCAACAGATGAAAACCCTATTCATTTGTATGCAAGTTCGGGCTATTATACAGTCTGTTTAACTATTACTGATACAATAACTAATTGTCATGATACGGAATGCCATACTATTTTTGTTTCAATAGGAGCAACTCAGCCATGTACGTTAATGGGCGTTTCGGTTATGTTAGATTCTACAACAATGCTAATGGAAGCAACATGGGATAGCAATTATGCATACCAGTGGACAAATGGAGCTACTACTCAACACACACAATATTATCCTCAATGGTGCGTGCATGTAATAGATGTTACTACTGGTTGTGATACGGTAATTTGTGAATACACAAATCCACAACCTTGTCATGCTATGTTCTATTTTAGTCCAGCATTTGTTCCAAATACTTTTGAGTTTTACGACTATTCCTCCCCTAACCCAACTTCTTGGTTATGGGATTTTGGAGATGGGACCACTTCTGTTTTGCAAAACCCTGTGCATACTTATCAAAATGTTTCCTCCGGATTTTACTTGGTGTGCCTAACAATTACTACTATCAGCCCTAACGGAAATATGTGCACAAGTACTTATTGCGATAGTATTTATTTGCAAAACATGAACAATTGCCATGCGAATTTTTATTATACCGATTTGGGTAACAATACGGCACAGTTTACCAATACTTCTATGCCTATGATGCCTCCTCCAGGACATATTATTGAGTTTGATTTGGATTATGGAGATGGTACAATTGATTATAATATAGGGACTTCAACTACACACACATATCCTTCATCAGGGATGTATTATGCATGTTTGACTATATGGGTGGCAGATTCAAGTGGGACTATTATTTGTACAGATACTATTTGTGATTCAGTAACGGTAACCTCTGGCCCTATTCCTTGTCATGCTGACTTTACTTATTATAGAGATTCAATTGTAATTAATAATCCTAATGGCACCACATTTGTAGGTCTTGGTAATATTTTCTACTTTATTGACTTGTCAATGCCAATAGGGATGATTTCCACTTGGAGTTGGGATATGGGAGATTTTGGAGCCGGTACTTATCATCAAAATACCTCAAGCAGTTCACAATTTCCAGTATATGAATATGATACTTCAGGAACTTATTATGCATGCTTAACTATTACTATCTTGATCGGAGGTAATACTTGTTCAAGCACTTATTGTGACACTATTATTGCGTACCCTAGCCCTCCACCAACCGGAATTATTGCGCATGACTTTATAAAAGAGGTTATTATTTATCCGAATCCGGCAAATGATAAATTAGCCATTGATATGCAAATTACTGAAAGTGGAACAATACAAATAAACTTCATCAATATGATGGGGCAAAAGCTAAGCCAACAAAAAGTTTCTACTTTTGGCGGGCAATTAAAACTAATCACAGATGTATCTCATTTGCCTAATGGGGTATATACTATTGAGTTTGTCGTAAACAATAGCAAATTACATAAAAGGGTGATTATCACAAGGTAAGTCTATGATTTGGTTAAGGTGAAAATGGGAGTGGAAACGCTCCCTTTTTTTAAGAGCCCACCTATAGTTTTGATTTCAGCCAGAGGTTGTAATTTATCACATCCACATCATCTGCCGTATCGTCTGAAATTTCTGCAACAAGAGTATTTATTTGAGCAAGTAGTTTTTTATCCTGATGCAAATTATTGCAATAAATCAGCTTTGAAATGACATCAATCAGTTGAGTGTCTCTGCTGAAATCTTCATTAACTAAAATCGCCTTATAAATTCGGTGGATGTATTTTATTCTACTTTCAATAGTGTCAAAATCCCCAAGCTCGTACCTAATAATAAGGGAAGCCAAATATATTTTAAGTTGAAAGGATTTGCCGATATCTACAAAATCATCATGCAATAAAAGCCGAGATAAATTTTTGATGGCCATGCGATATTTTCCTTGGTCAAAATAAACAAGAGCAGTATTGAGATAAATAAAGACAGTATAAGTCGGCAATTGTTTTATAATAGGATTTTTTCGGGCTTCTTCCAGTATTTTTAAGGCCTCCACCTTATCCAAAACCGAATAATTAATTACTAAGGCATTGTAATAGTAAAAAAGAAACTTGTCGCGTAAAAACCCACCATATTCATCCATTCCTTTTCTTAATATCTCTGCAAACTCTAAGGATTTTTTTAGTTTATGTGTTTTATAAAGGCAATTGGTAAGGTAAATAAGCATCATTAATTTGTGCTCATGATTTGTTTTATTGAAAATCTTCTCGGTAGTAAATTCCTGATAAGCGTGCAATAAATATTCTTCTAAGGCATGGAAATCGTGTTTTTGCAATAGTATTCTGCTAATAGTCAGGTAAACTTTAAATCGAAACTTTGGACTTTTCGGAATATCTTTGTTTTTAGCAAATTCAGTTACTGCATTTTCCAATACATTCAGCACCGCTTCATTTTTCCCAGAAAAGTTTTGTGCTGTTTTTATTCTATAACTTACGGCTGCCAATATCTGATCAATTTCTTGTATTTGGTCGAGCTTGGTTTTATTTTCTTTTTGCTTGGCAATATATTCCTCTACATCAATGGAAACCATATCGTAAGAAAACTTAATAATTTCTGCATAAATGATGGCAAGCAGTTCAAAGGCCTCAATTTCTAGGGCCTTACCTTCTGCTTTTTTTAAATAATAAAAGGATAATTCCACATCTCCTTTTCTTTTATACACTCTAGATAGCAATACTGATTGCAGTATGTAAATGTCTTTTTCTCTTGGCAGATGCTGCAGCATCATACTTTTATTCAAATCCTTAAATAGCCGATTCTTCAGCTGATAAAATGCATTTTTATTATCTTTATAAAGTTTTTTGGAGATATATTGTTCGTCATAATCTTCATTATGTCGTTTTATATAATCGAAAAGTAATACATCTTTCCGTTCTTTATTGCTATTAGTTCGAGATGCAAAAAGCTTGTAAAATCTACTTTCTTCTTTGTTTAAAGTGGCAATAATTTTTTGAAGGATATTCATCTAAATCACAATTTGGACGGCTAAGATAGTTATAAAATATTTTACTAAAAGCTATTTTTTAGAGTATTTTGTTCGTAAAATTGTACTGTGAAAACAAAAGCCCTCATATTATCGTTTGTTACTTGTCTTATTGCGGTTAATGCAAGCTCTCAAAACAGCTCCATAAACATATTATTTGGGTATGACGGGATAAGTATTCCTGATACCGTAACAATGGGGGACACCATCCCTTTTTCTTGTTGGGTAGTAAATAATGGAGAAGATGTTTTAGCTGAAAATATTCTGTTAAAAGCAGCAAGGTATGATGCTAATTTAGGATTGGTAAACAGTAGAACTATTGGCGGACAAGGGCCAAATTTCATTTTTCCTAATGATAGTATTCAGTTTGTCCCAGGTTTTTTGTTTGAAGTAGTTACTACCCAAAATTACCTGATAGGAGATAATATTGTAGTTATATGGCCAAAAGCAGCTGTTCCACCATCTATTAGCCAAACTAATCAATATGCATATAGTAATTTACATGTGCTTTCCAATTCTTCTGTTACATTTATTTCTGAAAAAACTGGCAAAGCACAATACTTCTACCCACAACCTGCTAATGATAAACTTTACTTCTACTCTCCTGAACTAATAACATCTGTGAAAATATTTAATATTTTAGGGAAAAAGGTGAGATCTTTTATTCTTTCAGAGTCGTCAATCGCAATACCTAATCTTCCTCAGGGGCTTTATCTTGTGAAAATCCAAACAAAAAATGAAGGAGAAAAGGTTCAAAAATTAATTATTAAGCGATAGAAAGAGCTAAAAAAAAGAGCGTTAAACACATAAGAATTAGGCATTCATTAAATCCTCTATTTCCTCCAATTCAATAGGTATGTTCCCCATCAAATCAAAAGGGTTATCTTTTGTAATTAGAATATCATTTTCCAAGCGAATACCCAAAGCTTCTTCTAAAATATAAATTCCAGGTTCGCAAGTAAATACCATTCCTTCTTGCATGGGAGTCTCAATACTACCCACATCATGTACATCTAATCCTAAATAGTGAGAAGTACCGTGCATAAAATATTTTTTATAAAGCGGATTTTCAGTATCTTGTTTTTGTACATCATGTTTGTCCAATAATCCTAATTGAATAAGTTCACTTTCCATTATTTTCCCCACTTCTTTGTGGTAGTCAGCCATAATTGTTCCAGGACGCAACATATTTGTTGCCTGTTTCATTACCCGAAAAACAGCAGTATAAACAGCTTTTTGTCTAACAGAAAATCTTCCATTTGCAGGAACACTTCTAGTCAAATCTGATGCATAATTGGCATATTCTGCACCAAAATCCATCAGCAGAATATCCCCATTTTTGCATGGCTTATTGTTTTCAATATAATGCAAAACGCATGAACTAACTCCTGAAGCAATAATAGGCTGATAAGCAAATCCATTGGATCTGTTTCTTAAAAATTCATGCATCAATTCGGCTTCAATTTCATATTCCATCACTCCAGGTCGTATAAATGGCAAAACTCTTCTAAATCCCTTTTCGGTAATATCACAAGCTCTTTGCATTAAAGAGAGTTCAATACTTGATTTTACAGAGCGTAAGTCGTGCATGATTGGTGCCACTTCTTTTATCTGTTTGCTTGCGAATTTTTCAGCAATCATTTTCCTAAATCTATCATCTCTTGATTCTACCTCAGTTGTGGCACGGCTGTGAATATTTTTGTTCAAATAAATAGTATCCACTTGTTTAATTAATTTTTTTAGTTTGCTTTCCAATTCATCTAACCAATAAATTGTTTTTATACCGGAAGTTGTAAAAGCGTCTTCTTTATTGAGTTTTGCTCCTTCCCAAATTGCAATCAATTCACTAGTTTCTTTCAAAAACAAAATTTCTCTTTCCTTTTCGTTTGGGTTTTCTGGGTAGAGTAACAAAAGGCTTTCTTCCTGGTCCACACCACTTAGCCAAAACAAATCATTATTTTGCCGAAAGGCCATTGTGCCATCTGCATTGGTTGGCATTACGTCATTGGCATTAAAAATAGCAAGCGAACCCTTATCTAGCAAAAGGGCTAATTTCTTTCTGTTTTCAATAAATAATTGCTTGTCTATTTGCTCGTATTTCATTTCGGTTCAAAATTATTTTTCAAAGATAAAAATAAGTTGATGTTCGATTGAGAATATAGATATTTTATTTCCAGAAAAAATTGAAAATTACATATAAACCCATTACATTTGCTCGAAATTTTTAATCTATGTCAAACCCTATTGGAAGAGAGCGAGCACTGCTTAGTAATTTGAGAGAGGACAACTGGTGGATTTCACCAATGTTAGTTTTATTCGGACTGCTTAGTTTTATTATTTATTCCACTTGGGCCGCATGGCAAGGCGAATATTTTTGGTGGAGTGGAGCTATAAATGCTGAAGGTTTCGGTGGATATCTTTCTCCATTTTATTCCCCCCCTATTTTTATAAAAGAAGGAATGGAAGGCATACCTCCTGTTAGCCATGCACTAATGGGCGCTTGGCCAAAATGGTTAGATTGGCTTCCTGGATTTTCCCCAGCTTGGCTTATTTTGGTATTTCCACTTTCGTTCCGTTTTACCTGTTATTATTACCGAAAAGCATATTACAGAGCATTTGCTTTTACGCCACCGGCTTGTGCGGTAGGTGGTATTCCACAAAAAGATTATAAAGGAGAAACAGGAATTTTATTGTTCCAAAATATCCACCGATATGCTATGTATTTTGCGATTATTTTCATTTTTCTACTTTCTTATGATGCAGTGATGGCGTTTTTTAGAGATGGGAAATTTGGTATTGGCGTAGGGAGTATCATTTTACTTATAAATCCTATTTTATTAGGGGCCTATACATTTGGCTGCCATTCGTTAAGGCATTTAATTGGAGGGAGAATGGATTGTTTTTCTTGTACGCATGCCGCAGAATCGGCACATAGTAGATGGAAGATTGTGACTTTCCTGAATAGAAGACATCATATATTTGCATGGTTTTCTTTGGTTTGGGTTGGTCTTTCTGATATTTATGTCAGATTGGTTTCAATGGGAGTCATCACGGATTTGAATAGTTGGGGAATTTAAAATATAATTATGTTAGATATTTCAGAAATAAGACAGATAGAATTTGATGTGCTGGTGATTGGAGCAGGAGGAGCCGGTTTGTGTTCGGCTATTGCTGCCGCTAAAGAATCCGAAAAAGTAGGATTAATTTGCAAATCCTTATTGGGGAAAGCCCATACAGTAATGGCGGAAGGAGGCATGGCTGCTGCACTTGGGAATGTGGATAATCGTGACCATTGGAAAATTCATTTTCGAGATACTATGCGTGGAGGGAAAATGCTGAATGTTTGGCGTATGGCTGAATTACATGCTAGGCATGCTGCTGATAGAGTAAGAGAATTAGAACAATGGGGAGCTGTTTTTGATAGAACAAAAGAAGGGCTTATCAACCAAAGAAATTTTGGAGGACATAGATATCCAAGACTTGCTCATGTTGGAGACAGAACGGGACTGGAAATGATAAGAACCCTTCAAGATTATGGGATACATAAAGGAATTGACATTCATATGGAATGTACCGCTTTGGATATTTTGAAAGATGAAAGTGGAAAAATTGCTGGTGTTGTGTGCATGTATAGAGATACCGGGGAATTTATCATTTTCAAAACAAAATCTTTAATTCTTGCTACAGGTGGCGGGGGAAAGGCTTGGGAAATTACTTCCAATAGTTGGGAATATACAGGAGATGGATATGCTATGGCTTATGAAGCTGGGGCTGAATTAATGGATTTGGAATTCAATCAATTTCACCCAACAGGAATGGTATGGCCTCCATCTGTAAGAGGAATATTAGTGACAGAAGGAGTGAGAGGAGAGGGTGGAATTTTGAAAAATAGTGAAGGCAAACGATTTATGTTTGACTATATTCCAGAAAAATTCAAAAACGAAACTGCTGATACAGAAGAAGAAGCTGCTAGATGGTTAGCTGGAGATAAAGACGCAAGAAGACCTCCAGAGTTACTTACAAGAGATGTGGTTGCAAGAGCGATTAATGCGGAGGTAAAAGCTGGCAGAGGATCTAAGCATGGGGGGGCTTATTTAGATATAGCAACAAGAAGAAGTGCTGAGGATATTAAAAAGAAACTGCCTTCCATGTATCATCAGTTTAAAGTATTGGCGGAATTAGATATTACTAAAGAACCAATGGAAGTTGGCCCAACATGTCATTATTTTATGGGTGGAATACGGGTAGAGGCGGACACCACTATGTCTACTGTTGAGGGGCTTTTTGCTTGTGGGGAATGTGCCGCAGGAATGCATGGCGCTAACCGATTGGGAGGAAATTCCTTATCTGACTTATTGGTATTTGGAAATTTAGCCGGAACGGGAGCTTCAAATTACGCCAAACAATTAGGGGCTGTTCCAAAATTTAATAAAGAGGATGCCAAAAAAATTATCAGAAACGCAACAAGTATCCTCAATAGAGAAGAAGGGGAAAACCCATATCTTTTACATGAGGACTTGCAAAAAAATATGCAAAACAATGTAGGCATTATCCGAACGGATACAGAATTACAAAAAGGAATTCAAAACATTGAAAACTTAAAAGAAAAAAATAAAAATGTAAAGGCGAATGGCTCTTCTCAGTTTAATCCTGGATGGCATGAAGCACTTGCTATGCGAAATTTATTAATTACTGCTGAGGCGGTGGCTAGGGCAGCACATATGAGAGAAGAAAGTAGAGGGGCTCATACTAGGGATGATTTCACCACAGAAAGTGAGGAGTGGTATCAATATAATATCATTACCAAAAAAGGGGAAGACGGAAATATGCAAGTGATTAAAGAGAAACGAAAAGAACCCAATGCGGAACTTTTTAGAATAGCTAATGCAAAATTGGAAGATTTGGAAGCGGAAGTTGCAGCAGAAAGAAAACCATAAATATAATTATGGGGAATCGTAAATTCAAAATATACAGAGGAGACAATACAAAAGGGGAGTTGGTTGATTACAATTGTGATGTAACTGAAGGGATGGTGGTGCTAGATGTAATGCACCGAATTCAAGCAGATGATGCCAATGATTTGGCTTGCAGATGGAATTGTAAAGCAGGGAAGTGCGGATCATGCAGTGTGGAAATTAATGGTAGACCCAAACTAGCCTGCATGACAAGAATGAATGAATACGGAGATGATGAAACTATTACTATCACACCTTTAAAAGCCTTCCCAATTATTAAAGATACAGTAACAGATGTAAGTTGGAATTACAAACAAAACCTTAAAATCAAGCCATTTTCCCCAGCTCAAAATAAAAACAATACAGAAAAGGGATTGGTAATGCAACAAGTAGATGTAGAAAGAACACAGCATTTCAGAAAATGTATTGAATGTTATTTGTGTCAGAATGTTTGCCATGTGATAAGAGATCAAGAAGCAAAGGAAAAATTTGTTGGGCCAAGATTTATGATTCGACTTGCTAGTTTAGAAATGCACCCTATGGATGATGCCGATAGAATACCTGCAATTAAGGAAGATCATGGATCGGGGATGTGTAATATTACAAGATGTTGCACGGAAGTGTGTCCTGAAGATATTCAAATAACAGATGATGGTATTATCCCACTTAAAGAAAGAGTAGTGGACAGATACTATGATCCATTTATGATTTTATTTAGAAAGATTTTCAAGAAATAGAATAATTATAAAAGTTCGAAATTGGCACCGTAAGGCCCACCAAAAATAAACCCAATCAAATGAGTGGGTTTGTATTTAAGAAGGTATGTGCTTAAAATATTTAGCATTAACAAAGTTAGTCCATTCAGTTTCAAAATCAGTATCAGTAATATTGAATACTTTTCGTAAATCACCAGAGCTCTTTATTAACTCCAAGTATTTTTCTTTACCCCATTTATGAATAATAAATTCAGAAAGTAAATAGCCTACATCATATATTTTAAAATTACCATGATTAAAATCTCCATTTAACTCAGCAATGGTCGGATAATTCGAATTTTTAAGATAATTGATTTCGTTAGGATCAATAAATTCATTGGCAACATAAGTTGCAACAGATTCCCATAACCATCTGGGATTAGAAGCATCTACACGCAATGACACTGCATGAACAAATTCATGTTCAGCTGTTTCTTCAATATCATCAGTTAAAAACATGGCTAATTCATTAGAGCTAATAACATAACCTGTGGAACCTTCATATCGTTGGCCTGCATATAATTCTTGAGCTATTAAATAGTTCTCGTAATTACCCCAAACATGTATCTTAAATGTATCTACAGGTTTAATTTTAAAAAAGTCCAATATTCTGTCAGCATTATGTTCCAATTTATCTCTAATGATTAAAACTTGGCTGGTAGTAACACTATCATATAGTACAAATTCTAAAGAAATACTACTTTTATCGGATTCTTCAGTAGAATCTGACACAAATATTTTTATATTTTCCTTCTCATTTTTTTCTCCACAAGATAATATCAAAGAGATAAATACTAATAGTAGTAATAGTTGTTTCATAAAGCAAACTTACTTATTAATTTTCTAAAAAAGTTCGAACTTAGGACCGTAAGGCTCACTTTTGTCTACTTTTGTTTCAATGAAAGAAATTTTGAACATAACTTTAATTCAATCCAATCTTTTTTGGGAAGATGTAAATAAGAACCTTGCTCATTTTAAGCAGTTAATTTCTAATATTTCAGAAACAGATATCATTTTACTTCCTGAGATGTTCAGCACATCTTTTTGTCCTAAGTCTATTCATTTAGCAGAAACTATGGACGGTAAAACAGTTAGTTGGATGAAGGAAATTTCCAAGAATAAAAATTGTGCTATTGCCGGCAGTTTAATGATAAAGGGAAATGGAAAAGTATATAATCGCCTAGTTTGGATTTCAAAAAATGGAATTATCAAAACTTATGATAAACATCATTTGTTCTCTTTAATTAAAGAAGAAGAAACTATCGCAAAAGGGGAAGGAAGATTAATTGTAGATGAAGAAGGTTGTAAAATTTTTCCGCTAATTTGTTACGATTTACGCTTTCCGGTTTTTTCGCGTAATAATGTAGATTATGATATTTTAATTTATTTAGCCAATTGGCCGGTAAAAAGAATTGATGCTTGGGATACGCTTTTAAAGGCGCGAGCAATAGAAAATCAGTGTTATACCATTGGAGTGAACAGAGTAGGGGAAGATGGAAATGGCGTTTCTTTTAACGGACACACAAAAGTATTTGATGCTTTTGGAAAAGAGCTATTTTCTGCAAGTGAAAACAAAGAAGAGGTTTTGCAAATTGAAATCAGTTTAGATGATTTGAAGCTAAAAAGAAGACAAATGAACTTTTTGCAAGATAGAGATGATTTTAAATTACTCTAAATCCCATTCTAATTCCAAATCCCAATTGGAACGAATGGTAATTTCAGCCTTGTAATTAATTACTTTTTCGGGCTGTGTTTTGTTTCCCCAATCTCCAGTATTCCAAATCCCATCTTGATTGCTATCTGCAATATATTTTAATTGGTATTTCCCAGGAGTTATATCTAATAAATCATAAGGTTTTGCTGCAAAAATAAATTCGATAATTACTTTTTCGTTTTGTAATAGTTGAAAAACACAAGGAGAATTAGTGGCAGTTATAATTTCCAATTTTCCAAAGGTGATGATCTCCACAAGCAGACTATCTGTTTTACTGCTGTCGGTTAAAGTGCTTAAAGTGTCGGCAATAATACTATCTATTTCAACAATGGGGTCAAAAGCCATAAGTGAAATAAAACTATCTTTTTCAGCATTTATCAATTTGTCAGAAAATGCAATTAATTCTTCCTTATTATAGATAAAATCAAAATCAGTCAAAGCGACAATTTTGAAATCAGTAGCTTTCAAATTCGGAAAATGGAAGTTGCCGTTTTTATCTGTTTTTGCAATATAATTAGGCGTCTCTTTAAAAATAATGGAGTCATTTCTGCTTTCTTCAAAAAGCATCACCCAAGCATTTTCAACCACTTCTAAAGTATAGGCATCTTGTAGTTTCCCACTTAATTTTAAGGAATCCACATTTCCAGAGGTAGAAAAGAGCAATTGTAGATCTTCAACAACATTTCCCTCATTTATATCTTTTATGCAATTATCCAAAGACAGCAAATAAGTAGTATTCCTCATCAAAGTATCTTCAATATGCAACTCCAATGATTTGCCCGCTATCTTTTTTACTATGCGTTTTTTTATTGGCGGAGAAATATAAAAATGTTCTTCCCACTGATTAAGTCCAATGTACTCATCAAATAAAAAATAAACTTTTTCTAATTGAGTGCTTTCTTTTCCAACAGATTCAATAATATTCAAAATCTCAGGGGCATCCATGTCCTTTTCACCACCAGTTGGCGCTACCATATTTGCACAACTGCTTAGTAGTAAAACGATAAAAATGGATAGGTATAATTTCATATTACAAATAAACGAATAAACATTAACCAAAAAAAATTAGGCTACCGCAATAGTAACAATACTAACTTTAACATCTTCTACTTCTAATAGTTTCTGCGCACAAGCCTCCAAAGTAGAGCCAGTTGTTATTACATCATCTACCAATAAAATATGTTTGTTTTTTAATTTTTGAGATTCTTTTAAGGCAAATGAATTCATCATATTTTCCCAACGGCTAAATCGTTTTTTTCTTACTTGCGAATCGGTATTTTCAATTCGAATCAAGGATTTGAAATTTTCTTCTAATTGCAAAACTTCATTTACACCTTTTACAATATATTTACTTTGATTATAACCTCTTATTTTTTCTTTTTTCGGATGTAATGGTACGGGCATAATAAGATCAATGCCTTCAAAAAACTTACTATCCCTTATTGAAAAAGCTAATTGTTTCCCTAAAAAAATACCAATTTTTTTTCCTCCTTCATATTTTAATGGATGGATTAACTTTTGGGCATTTCCCTCTTTGTTAAACTGAAAAAGTGCTGCTGCATTTTCAAGTTTCACTCTCCCCCAAAAACGCTTGCTTACCATATTTTCCTTTTGTAAAAAACAATCTGTTTTTGGTGTTTGATGTAGGCACGCTAAACAAATACATTCTTCCTCTTTTAACAGATTCTCATTACATATTAAACATAGCTGTGGATAAAAAAGGGAGACAAAATCCTCCACTATCTCTTTGGTGTTTTCTAAAAGAGTCATAAAACAATATACAAAAAATACAGTCAATAAAAAACCCACCAATTTGGTGGGTTTAATTATTGAGATAAATATCAGCTTATCCGCATTTACTGTATCCGCAACTCATACATTTCAAGCAGCCCTCTTCATACACTAATCCTTCATCTCCACATTCTCCACAGATATTGTCCGATACTTTTGTACCGTTAGGAATAAATGTTTTCAGAGCCCTTACTACACCGCTTTTCCAAGTGTTGATGTTGTCATCATAAAGATTCATTTTCCCAATCAAATCAACAACATAATGTAGAGGCATGCCATGGCGCAAAACACCTGAAATTAATTTTGCATAGTTCCAGAATTCTTTATCAAATGAACGGGACAAACCACCCATTGTTATTTTATACCCTTCCCTATCTTCATACTGAAAATCGTATTGCGTTCTACCGTCTTCTTTTTTTGTTTTTATTACCCAGCCGTATTCTACCGCTTGTGGCACCACAAAAACATCTTCCGTTTTACCAGTAAAAATTTCGTAAGGCCTTCCATTCATTAGTCCAACAACAGCAATCCATTTTTCTTTATTATTTTGGAAACGAACTACTTTGGCATCCAATTTTTTTGGTCGTGATGGTGCACGGGTTTCTTTAAACTCTGTGTTTTCTAAAACACTATCTTTTTTATCATCAACAGCTACTAAAACTCCAGATCGAGAACCATCACGGTAAACTGTAATTCCTTTTAAGCCCTGTTTCCATGAGTCCATATAGATAGCGCTAACCTTTTCAAGCGATACATCATTTGGTAAATTGATTGTAGAACTAATGGAGTGTGTAACATATTTTTGAACCACAGCTTGCATTTCAACTCTTTTATTCCAATCAATTTCAGGGGCAGTTGAACCAGCATAAGGACTTTTTGTAATATCTGTTTCTCCAGTTATATCCATCCATGTTTTTAGGTTATGATGATAAACTGTGAACTCTTGCCACTTATCTCCCGAATCATCAATAAAGTCTACTTTTGCTTTTCTGTCCTGTTCATTCAGTTTTCTTCTTCTTTTGTAATGTGTCATAAATACGGGCTCAATTCCTGATGATGTTTGGGCGAGCATACTCAAAGTTCCTGTTGGCGCAACCGTGCTAATGGAAATATTTCTTCTACCGTGCTCCATCATTCTATTATAAACTTCCGGCAATTCTTTTTCTAGCATTTGTACAAATTCTGATGTTTTTTCAATTTTAGCATCAAAGCCAACAAAACTTCCTCTTTCCAATGACATATCTATGGAACTATCAAATTCTGCTCTACACTTTTCTTTCATTATCTCTTCCACTTTAGCAATTGCTGTATCAGAATCAATTGCCATACCCAATGCCGCAACCATATCAGCCAATGCAGTAAATCCTAAACCAGTTCTTCTTCCTTCTTTGCCAGTTTTCAAAAGTAATTCCCAAGTTTCTTTTTCTACGCCCTTTATGTTTTCCGGTTCATCATCTTCCTCTACTTTTTTTAAGATCCTGCTAATTGCTTCTGTTTCCAAATCAACTAAATCATCCATTAATCTTTGTCCTTCATAAGTTGCCCTATAGAAATTATCCATATTAAACTTAGCCTCTTTTGTAAAAGGATTTTCTACAAACTTAAAAAGATTGATGGCGATAAGCCGGCAACTATCTCCTCCTTGCATTGCAATTTCAGAACAAGGATTAGTAGATGTGTTTTTATATCCAGGATAAACGGATGATGTTGAATACCAATGTTGTCTGTCCCAAAAAATTAATCCTGGTTCAGCTGTATTATGAGCGCACTTAATTATAGTATCCCAAAGCTCTTTTGCTTTTATGGTTTTTGTAAATTTCGGATTGACAGAATCGATTGGCCAACGGTGGGTGTATTGCTTGTTATTCTCTACCGCTTTCATGAACTCATCCGAAAGGCGAATAGAAATGTTTGCGCCTGTTACTTTTTGCAAATCTTGTTTAATGGTAATAAAATCCTCTACATCAGGATGTGCGATATCCATGGAAAGCATTAATGCTCCTCTTCTCCCATTTTGAGCAACTTCTCTTGTTGTGTTTGAAAAACGATTCATAAAGGAAACAGCACCAGAAGTACTCCCTGCTGCATTAGAAACTTTAGACCCTGATGGCCGTAGGTTTGAAATATCCACCCCAACACCACATCTTCTTTTAAATAATTGTGCTAATTGTTGGTCAGTATAAAAAACACCGCCATAAGAATCGTGCATTTCAGGCACTACTATACAATTAGAAAGGGAAGCCAATTTATAATGATTCCCAAGCGAACTCATCACACTTCCTTGTGGAATAATATAGCCGAACCTTTTAAATAAATTGTAAATTTTTTCCTCTGTTAGTGGTCCTCTTTGTTGTCCGTATTCCGACAGGAATTTTGTCCCCCCATTTAAATCATAACGCAAAGTGTAATCATTTTCAATCCTTGCAAATTCTTTAGCCATTCGGTTGTGCATATCATCTGGAGAGCTCTCTACAAATTCACCGTCATTATCAGTCATTGCATATTTATTCATCCAGGTAGTAGCAGCTAATTCATCTCCATTAAAATATTCAATGCTTGCCTTTAGTACATCTTCATAAGTAAATGTTTTTGTAGTTACATTTTTTGCAAACACTTCCTCTGTGGCTTTGGTTTTAACTGTCATTTTACTTTCTCTTATTAAATGGTGTGTATTTGTACTATAAATTAGTTGTTACAATTTTAAGAAAGAATAGGGATGTATTTATAGCAAGTGAAATTGTTTTTTAACAATTTTTTCAACCATACTAAATTTCGGTTGATTTTGAAATGAGTTCACTTTGGTCAAAAAAAGCAGAAATATTTTAGGGGTTTTAGAAGGCAAAAAAAGAGAATCAGATTGTAATAAAATAAATTTATTTAAGCAAGAGTTTTTGACAAAATACTTTCAAACAATTTTCTTCCATTTGTGCTTTTAAGTTCAATGTCAGCAGCTCGTTCGGGATGTGGCATCATGCCAAAAACATTGCGATCTTTATTGCAAACACCCGCAATATTTTTTATTGAACCATTAGGATTTGAATCCTCAGTTATCTCGCCTTTTTCATTACAATATTTGAAAAGAATTTGGTCGTTAGTTTCTAATTCTGCTATTGTTTTTGCCTCTGCAAAATATCGCCCTTCACCATGTGCAATCGGTATTTTTAGTGATTTATCACCTATCATATTGGTTAGAATACTATTATCGGATATGGTTTTCAGATAAATATTTTTACAAATAAATTTATGATCTGTATTGTGTAAAAGTGCCCCAGGCAAAAGCCCTGTTTCGCACAAAATTTGGAACCCATTACAAATGCCCATCACGAATCCTCCGGCATTTGCAAAGCCAATAATCTCTTTCATTATGGGCGAGAATTTGGCGATAGCTCCCGAACGCAAATAATCTCCAAATGAAAATCCACCAGGCAAAATAATAAAGTCACATTCTTGCAGATTGGTGTCTTTATGCCAAAGTTTTACAACCTCTTGTTTAAGGATGTTTTCAAGCACATAAATCATATCCATATCGCAATTAGAACCAGGGAAAATTACTACTCCAAATCTCATTTTTATTGTTTTTTTATTTAGTACAAAAGTAAAATATTTAAATCGAAATTCGATAATAAACGGAAGCTAATAAAAAAAGAAAGAACAAAATTTCGGTTAATCTTTTTTGTTTTGAATACACAAAAAAGTTTGCGACTATTATACTAATTGGTGTTAGAAGCAAATAATAAGAATTATCAATATTAATAAACAGTAGTAATATAAAGTAAGCAAGAATTATGAAAAAGGATTTTCTGGAACGAATGCTTTTTTTATACATCCAAAATACCAATTCTAGAAATGATAATAAAAGAATAACAATTACAATAGAAAACCAACTAATTTCTGCATAAGATAAGGTGTTAATTGTTGGGATGGAGAGGGAAACCAACTTAAATGTGGGCGTATTAAATATAAATGTCTGGTCCAATAAAAAAGTATATACCCAATAAAAAAGAAATGGGAGAGCAAGTCCAATTAAAGAAATAAGCATGCTCCTCCAACTCATATTTTGAAAGGTAAGAAAAGTAACTATAAATAAAGGGAATAATAATAAAATATCTGAGTAAAAAAGGGCTATTATTGCTAGTAAAAAATTAGCATTAAACACTTGCGAAAATGGCCTATCCTTTTGGTAGGCCGAAAACAAAATATTGAGGTAAAAGAGTAAGAAAAAGGAAATAATCCATGAGTCCGCTTGGATGATAAATGGAGTGCCAAGCAATAAAAAAACAGGAGCCAAAACCAAACTATTTTTCTTTATAACATCTTTTTCATAAATCAAGTTATTAAGTCCAACGGATTGTAAAAGAGGCAGTAATAGCCCTAAAATAAAAATGGTAATTGCCGAAAAAAAGGCGTGCGCATAAACAGCAGTAAGCTTATTTGTAAAAATTGGCAGACACCAAAACAGCAGAGCAAAAGCAATAAAAAAAACAATGGATAAGGGACTTGTCGTTTTTATATTTTTTAGGAACATTTAGGTGGGTTCTAATAATTAATTATTTTTGCCAAAGTATTTTAAATTTATATAATGGATAATTTTTTTTATGGTATTGGTGATTTCTTTGGTTACATTTTTGATTTTATGCCTTCAATAGGGAACAAGATAAATTATTTTTATATAGTTGTAATCTTAACTTTTTTGGTTGTATGGACCTTAAAAATGATAAAACATAAAAAAGATGGGCAGTAGCACGCCTCATCATAAATCAAAGCCAATATCTTTTCGATAGTACTTTTTCTCAAAGTTAATTTTCTCCGCATTAGCGAACGATTTGCTAAGCGCATCTTCTATATTTATACCAAAAGAAGTAATTGCTAAAACCCTTCCTCCATTTGTTAAAACAGCATCTTCTTCTTGTTTAGTCCCCGCATGAAAAACGATACTTCCATCAATATCATCTAAGCCACTAATCACTTTCCCTTTTTCATATTTTTCGGGATAACCACCAGAAACAAGCATAATGGTAGCGGCAGTATCTTCATCAATATGTAAATCTTTTTCACTAAAAGTGCCATCTCCAATTCCTTTAAATAAATGCAGCAAATCAGATTTTATTCTTGGAATAACCACCTCTGTTTCCGGATCGCCCATTCTCACATTATACTCTATTACTTTCACATCATTTCCGTTTACAATCAGTCCAATAAAAATGAATCCGTGATACACAATCCCTTCTTCTTTCAGGCCGTGAATGGTTGGTTTTATGATTTCCGTTTCTACTTTTTCAATAAAAAATCTGTCGGCAAAAGGCACTGGAGATATTGCTCCCATTCCTCCTGTATTTAGGCCAGCATCTCCCTCTCCAATTCTTTTATAATCTTTTGCGGAAGGTAAAATTTTGTAGGAATCCCCATCTGTAAGCACAAATATGGAAAGCTCAATTCCATCTAAAAACTCTTCAATCACTACAGTTGATGATGCAGCCCCAAATTTCCCATCAGCTACCATTTCTTTCAACTCATTTTTTGCCTCTTTCAAATCCTCTAAAATTAACACACCTTTACCTGCCGCCAAGCCATCTGCTTTTAAAACATAAGGGGGATTTAGGGTATCTAAAAAAGCAAACCCATCCTCTAAATTATTTTTTGTAAAAGCTTCATATTTTGCAGTAGGAATATTATATTTCTGCATAAACTCTTTGGCAAATTCTTTACTTCCCTCAAGCCTTGCCCCTTGTTTTGAAGGACCAATAACAGTAATGTGTTTTAAATCTTCCGTCTCGTTAAAGAAATCAAAAATACCATTTACAAGAGGATCTTCCGGACCAACAATTAGCATATCAATCTCTTCATCAATGGCTAATTTTTTAATCCTTTCAAAATCGTTAACCTCAACCTCAACATTAGTCCCTAATTCACTAGTCCCAGCATTTCCTGGGGCAATAAATAATTTATTGCACATACTGCTTTTTGCAATTTTCCATGCAAATGCATGTTCTCTTGCTCCACTTCCTAATATTAATACATTCATTTTATATAAATTTACTCCTTTTCCATTACTTGTAATATGCCTTTTGTAAGTTCCATATTGTGAAATACATGCTGCACATCCTCATCATCTTCAAACTTATCAATCATTTTCAGAACTGATTTTGATTTATCTACATCAAGTGTTTTGCTAGTAGTTGGTATTCTTTGCAATTCAGCCGAATGCACTTCTATTCTCAATTCTTCTAATTTTTTTTGCATGGCACTAAAGTCAGCAAAGTCAGTATAAACCAAAATAATATCATCTTCTTTCTCAATTTCTTCTAAACCAGCATCAATCAATTCCATTTCAAATTCTTCCATTTCCAAGCCCACATTTTCCAAAGCAATGGTAAACACTCCTTTTCTAACAAAAAGAAATTCCAAAGAACCATTAGTCCCCAAATGGCCACCATATTTACTAAATATTGCCCTGATATTTGCAACCGTTCTGTTGTTATTATCGGTAGTGCATTCTACAAAAACCGCTATTCCATTAGAAGCGTATCCTTCAAAAGTGACCTCCTCATATGATGTTCCATCCACACCACTTGCCTTTTTTATCGTTCTTTCAATGGTGTCTTTTGGCATATTTGTCCCTTTGGCATTTTGCATTGCTGTACGTAATCTTGGATTTGTTTCTTGTTCAGAGCCGCCTGCTTTTACGGCTACCGTTAATTCTTTAATTATTCGAGTAAAAATTTTGGAACGCTTGGCATCTTGTGCCCCTTTTCTGTGTTTTATGTTTGCCCACTTACTATGTCCTGACATATTTAAAGTTTTTCAAAAATAATAATTTAACCATCCAATTTTAGTACTGCCATAAAAGCATTCTGTGGAATTTCAACATTTCCCACTTTCCTCATTCGTTTTTTCCCCTTCTTTTGTTTTTCCAACAATTTCCTTTTCCGAGTAATATCACCTCCATAACATTTTGCCGTTACATCTTTTCGTAGGGCTTTTACCGTTTCACGCGAGATAATTTTTGATCCAATTGCCGACTGAATAGCAATGTCAAATTGTTGCCTAGGGATAAGTTCACGTAATTTCACACATATCTTTTTCCCGAAATCATAAGCATGGTCTCTATGTATAAGTGCCGATAGCGCATCTACTTGGTCACCATTTAACAGGATATCGAGCTTTGCCAAATTAGAACGCCTATAATCAAGGGGTTGATAATCGAAAGAAGCATAACCCCTTGAAACGGTTTTGAGTTTGTCATAAAAATCAAAAACAATTTCGCCAAGCGGCATTTCAAAAGAAAGCTCTACCCTATCGGTTGTTAAATAAACCTGGTTTTTTAGTTCCCCTCTTCTTTCAATGCAAAGCGTCATTATCGTTCCCACAAAATCAGATTTTGTAATAATTTGAGCCCTAATGTATGGCTCTTCCACATAATCCAAAATACTGCCATCCGGTAAATCAGAAGGATTATGAATAGCCAATTTCTCGCCTTTTGTGGTATAGGCAAAATAAGACACATTTGGCACAGTTGTAATTACAGTCATATCAAATTCTCTCTCCAATCTTTCCTGTATAATTTCCATGTGCAACATCCCCAAAAATCCGCACCTAAAACCAAAGCCTAAGGCAGTGGAGGATTCGGGCTCGTAGGTGAGGGATGCATCATTTAGTTGGAGTTTTTCCATGGAATTTCTCAATTCTTCATAGTCGTCCGTATCCACTGGATAAATACCTGCAAAAACCATTGGTTTTACATCCTCAAAACCCTGTATGGCATCAGTAGCAGGGTTTTCAACAGTAGTAATGGTATCCCCAACTTTTACTTCCTTTGCCTCTTTAATCCCTGAAATAATATAGCCAACCTCCCCGGCACTCATCTTCTTTTTTGGTTCTTGTTTTAGTTTTAATACGCCAATTTCATCTGCAAAATACTCTTTTCCAGTGGCAATGAACTTAACTTTCCCCCCTTTCTTTATCTCTCCATTTAGTATTTTGAAATAGGCCTCAATCCCTCTAAAAGGATTGTAAACTGAATCAAAAATCATTGCTTGAAGGGGTTTGTTTATATCGCCATTTGGCGGAGGAACTCTTTCAATAATTGCCTTTAAAATATTTTCAATCCCAATTCCTGTTTTTGCACTTGCAGAAATTATTTTATCTTCTTCACAGCCAATTAAATCTATAATTTGATCCGCAACTATTTCCGGTTCTGCTGAGGGTAAATCCACTTTATTAATAACAGGGATAATTTCCAAATCATTTTCCAAAGCCAAATACAAATTGGAAATAGTTTGTGCCTGAATTCCTTGTGCAGCATCCACTATAAGCAAAGCGCCTTCACAAGCCGCAATAGATCGAGATACTTCATAAGAAAAATCGACATGACCAGGAGTGTCAATCAAATTAAGCGTGTATTCTTCATTTTCAAATTTGTATTTCATTTGAATGGCATGGCTCTTTATTGTAATTCCTCTTTCACGCTCCAAATCCATATTGTCTAAGAATTGCTCTTGTGCATCTCTTTTGGAAACCGTACCAGTAAATTCTAATAACCTATCAGCAAGGGTGCTTTTCCCATGATCGATATGAGCAATGATGCAAAAATTTCTAATCTTTTTCATGAGGGGCGAAAATACATTTTTTTGTTTTAGATTATGCTTGAATTTTGGAACTTAATATTACTTTTTTTTCTGTAATAATAAGGCGAGAGTTTATGCCGAATACAATGGCATTATTATCATCCATATGCCCAGCTGGGAAAGCAAAACAAATAGGGAATTCAAAACTTTCAAGATGTTCTAAAATAATCTGCACAGATGTTTTCCCGAAAGGAATATCATTATCGTTCATCTCACTCATACCTCCAATTATTAATCCTTTCAGATTATCAAACTTCCCATTTCGTTTTAGGCTGATTATCATTCTGTCAATGTGATATAAATACTCATCCAAATCTTCAATAAAAAGTATTTTTTTATTTGTATCAATATCCGATTTTGAGCCCAACAAAGAATACAAAATAGACAAATTCCCTCCAACTATTTCTGCTTCAACACTTCCTAATTTATTAAAGGGATGCGTTTTGCATTTTATATTATTTTCTAATCCAAAAAGAGATTTTCTCAAACTTTGAATTGCTTTATCTGTGTTGGTAGAAAAATTTATTGGCATAGTAGCATGCATACTTGCAATTCCTAAAGTATTTAAATGCGAATGTAAAACCGTAACATCACTATAACCCACAATCCATTTCGGATTTTTTTTCAAAGAAGAAAAATCAATATTGTCAATAATCTGAATACTTCCATAGCCGCCTCTTGCGCACAAAATGGCTCTTATTGATTTGTCATCAATCATACTTTGAAAATCAGCAGTTCTTTGATGAACAGTCCCTGAAAACTGATTGTCCGCTTCTAATAAATTGGTTCCTAAAACCACTTCCAAACTCCAACTTTCCAAAATATGAATAGCTGGTTTTAACTCTTCCAAAGAAATTTTTCGAGCAGTAGAAATAATTCCAATTTTATCTCCTTTTGTTAATTTTTTCGGAATAATCATTTATAATGTTGATTCGTTTGTTGCTTAGTTTAATATCTCACATCTCACATCTATTTTCTAATAACTAAAACTTATATTTGCGAAAATAATTTTTTTCTGATAGAAATGAGCACAAAAAGATATACAGTTACATCAGCACTGCCTTACGCCAACGGACCTTTACATATTGGACACATTGCGGGCGCCTATTTGCCTGCAGATATTTATGTAAGGTATTTAAGAGGAAAAGGGCATGATGTTGTCTTTGTTTGTGGCTCGGATGAGCATGGTGCAGCCATTACTTTACAAGCAAAAAAAGAGGGGGTATTGCCACAAGAAATAGTTGACAAATACCACAACATTAACAAAAAAGTATTTGCAGATTTTGGAATTGATTTTAGTATTTACCATAGAACATCCGACAAATTACACCATGAAACTGCACAGGAATTTTTCAAAACTTTGGAACAGAAAGGGGTATTTACTAAAAAAACAGCCGAGCAATTTTATGATAAGGAGAGTAATCAGTTTTTAGCTGACAGATATATTTCTGGGCAATGTCCAAAATGTAATGCGGAAGGAGCGTATGGCGATCAATGTGAAAAATGTGGTTCGGCCCTAAGCCCAAATGAATTAATAAACCCAAAATCAACATTGAGTGGAAATACGCCTATTAAAAAAGAAACTACCCATTGGTATTTACCAATGCAGAACCATGAAAATTGGCTAAAACCTTGGATTGAAGACGGAATGTTAGAAGGAGAAAATCATCATGATGCAAAAGCATGGAGGAGTCAAGTTTTAGGACAATGCAAATCATGGATTGATGGCGGACTGAAAGCAAGAGCAATGACTCGTGATTTGGAATGGGGAGTAAAAGTTCCTATTGAAGGAGCTGATGGAAAAGTACTTTATGTATGGCTGGATGCTCCTATCGGTTACATTTCAGCAACAAAACAATGGGCAAAGGTTAATTGTAAAAATTGGGAAGATTATTGGAAAGATGAAAATACAGAATTAGTGCATTTTATTGGTAAGGACAATATTGTTTTCCATTGCATTATTTTTCCAATTATTTTAAAAGCACACGGGGAATATATACTCCCAACTAATGTACCAGCCAACGAATTCTTGAATTTGGAAGGTGAAAAATTATCTACCTCAAGAAAGTGGGCCATTTGGTTGCACGAATATTTAGAAGATTTCAATGGACAAGAAGATGCACTTAGATATGTACTTTGTGCTACTGCACCTGAAAGTAAGGATACAGATTTTACATGGAACGATTTCCAAGCCAGAAACAACAATGAATTGGTTGCCATCTTTGGAAACTTTATCAATCGTGTGGTGGTATTAACCAATAAATATTGGGAAGGAAAAGTGCCTCCCCAAAATTCTTTGGAAGATTACGACAATGAAGTTTTAAAAAAGCTAAAAGAATTCCCAGAGAAAATTGGAGCCTCAATCAAAAAGTTCCGATTCAGAGAAGCATTGGCAGAATTCATGAATTTAGCAAGGTTAGGAAATAAATATTTAGCAGATACTGAGCCCTGGAAATTGAAAAAAACAGATGAAAGAAGAACAGAAACAATTATGAATATTGCTATGCAAATTGCTGCTTCCTTAGCTATTTTATCTGAGCCTTTCATGCCTTTTACTTGCAAAAAATTAAAGGAGATGCTTGCATTAAACAATGTGGGATGGGAGGATGCCGGAGGAAAAACTATTACTGACAATCATAAAATAAATAAAGCAACACTTCTGTTTACTAAAATTGAAGATGATGTGATTGAACAGGCAATCGCTAAGTTGAAAAACAAGCTATAAATTTATAATAAAAATTCTTAACTTTGCGCGCAAACTTTAGAAAATGAAATTATGAAAAAACTACTCCTTTCTATCTACATATTGTGTTTAGGTAACCTAATTTTAGCACAATGCAATGGTCGTTATCAAACCGAAATATTTAGCAATACGGATGTTGCTACAGTTGATTATTCAGATACTTTAACAGGGCTAGAACACAGAATGGACATTTACACCCCAACCGGCGATACGGTAAGCAATCGCCCGGTAATATTTTATTTGCATGGTGGGGCATTTTATAGCGGTGATAAATCCATGATTGATTGTATTGATTTTTGCAAGGCCTTTGCAAAAAGGGGCTATGTGGCCGTTTCATTAAATTATCGCCTTGCAAATATCATTTCTTTTTTAACGAGTAATACCGAGCAATATAAAGCCGTGCTAAGATCAGTAGCAGATTTAAAGGCAGGAGTAAGGTTTTTAAGAAAGGATTTTGCAATTGGCGATACTTATGGCATTGATCCAAACACTATTTTTGTTGGAGGCTATTCGGCTGGGGCAGTTGCGGCATTACATACTGCATATATTGATAGTATATCCGATTTGTCCGCAACTATTCAGGCACTAATGCCGACTATTGGTGGCACATTAGAAGGAGATGCTGGAAACAACGGTTACTCATCAGAGGTTACTGCAGTTTTTTCTTTTGCTGGGGGGATTAATAATCTAGCTTGGATTGACGCCAATGATGAACCATTGGTAAGTTGCCAAGGAACTGCTGACAATACGGTAAGTTATAACTGTGCGCCAGCACTTAACAACCCTAATATTTTAACCCTTTGCGGCTCAGGAGAAATGCATCCCAAAGCCGATAGTGTTGGCCTTTTAAACGTTCATCTGAGCTTTAATGGAACAGATCATTCATGGGCTGCAAGCGGAAATTCTAATAATAAATTTATACAGGCAATAACTTTTACTAGTGACTTTTTATATAATCTTTTACCCTGTAATCAAACTACTTCTATTATTACATTTCCAAAAAACGAAAAAACGCTTATTCGTATTGTAGATGTTTTAGGAAGAAAAGCTTCACTAATTTATAACGCCCCACTGTTTTACATCTATGATGATGGTACGGTAGAGAAGAAAATAATTGTACAATAATCAGAGGCCCCATAGTTCAATGGATAGAATAGAAGTTTCCTAAACTTTTGATCCAAGTTCGATTCTTGGTGGGGCTACTTTTTTATTATATTTACCAAAACTTTTTGTTATGAAGAACAAATTATGGCTATTGATATTAATAGGACTAGCTATTACTTTTTTGGGAGTGGTCACCAAAAAATATTTCTTCCTTCTATTAATTTTTCCGCTAACTTTGTTCTACAAAAAAGATAATGAGTGAAAAGAATAATGCTTATATTATTTTGCTTACCAATTCTTCTATTTGGGCAAAACGCTCTTATTATCGGAGAGTGGTACAATGCAGAAAAAGATGCGGTAATTACAATTTTTGAGGAGAAAGCAAATTCAAATGAGAAAGCAACAATTGCCGGAAAAATAAGCTGGATGAAAGAGTCCATAGATGAAAAAGGAAATCCGAAAACAGATAATTTAAATCCGGATGAAAAATTACAAAAACGAAAAACATTAGGATTGAAAATTTTGTATGGATTTATTAATAAAGGAGATAATGTTTGGAAAAATGGAGAAGTGTATGATCCTAAAAAAGGAAAAACCTATGGAGGAAAAATTACCTTAAGGGGCGAAAATAAATTAGACTTAAGAGGGCACTTGCTATGGTTTCCACTCATTGGAAGAAGCTCCACTTGGACTAGAAAAATTAATTGAGTATGCTAAATAAAAAAACATGCGAGCCATGTAAAGGAGGGATTCCCCCACTTACCACCAAAGAGATAGCTCCTTTTTTAAAGGAGATAAGTGTAGGCTGGACATTGATAGAGAACAAGCAAATTGAGAAAACCTATACTTTTTCTACTTATTTGGAAGGGATTGCTTTTTGCAATAAAGTAGCAGAACTATCAGAAGTAGAAGGGCATCATCCTTATATTCATATCAATTACAAGCAAATTAAAATTATTCTTTTTACGCATAAAATAAATGGATTGCACGAAAATGATTTCATAGTCGCATCCAAATGCGATTTACTGCTTTAGGGTTTTGTGTATCTTTACAAAATGAAAAAATTAATTTTCATATTCTCTTTTTTGATTAGCATTTCTCTATCTGCTCAAAACCCAAATTATGCGGAGGATGTTGCGGGCATACTGTTCAATAGCTGTACTTCCTGTCATCATAGTGGAGGTATTGCGCCATTTTCTTTAATGACTTATCAGGAGGCTGCAAATTCGGTATCCCAAATGGTAATTGCTATTATTGCTGGCGAAATGCCCCCCTGGCCGCCTGATACAAATTATCAACGCTACAGCCACGAAAGAATTCTCACTCTTTCGGACATCAATACACTTTTAGATTGGAACAATAGTGGAACGCCACAAGGAAATATGAATTTAGCACCTGTTACTCCTAATTATATTCCAGGGGCTATTTTACCCAATCCTAATTTTACATTGAGCTTACCCACTTATACCTCTAATGCACAAAATGAGGATGAATATGTTTGTTTCAGATTATCAACTAATTTTTCTACAGCTAAATATATAAAAGCTGTAGAGATTATTCCTGGGAATCCGGGAATAGTGCATCATGTACTCGCCTATATTGATACTGGAAGCGGTGGAGCTACTATTACACAAGATTGCATGGGGGTAGAAGGGAATTTGTTTGCCGGTTATACCCCTGGGGCAGAGCCTACTATTTTTCCCAATGGAGCAAATGTAAAAATGGGCGTAAAGCTTCCAGTAGGGGCTGATATTATAGTGCAAATGCATTACCCCAAGGGAAGTGCAGGAATGGTGGATAGCACCAAAATCAATTTTTTCTTCTATCCCAGTGGCACAACTGGCGTTAGAGAGGTATATACCGACCCTTTACTAGGCCTATGGACTTTTTATATTCCTGCTAATGCAACCCCCACTTTTACTACCCAATTCCCACCAAATAATGGCGTTTTGACATCCGACTTTTCTATCCTTTCTGTTTTTCCGCATATGCATTTGATAGGAGAAGAAATCACCTCTTATGCCGTTACGCCAAGCAATGACACCATTCCTTTTGAGCGGATTAATAATTGGGATTTTGAATGGCAAGGATTTTATAATTTCAAAAATATTTTGAAAGTTCCGGCAGGTAGCAGAATGTATGCCAAAGCAAAATACAACAACACTTCTTCCAACCCAAATAATCCGAACAATCCTCCACAAATGGTGATCCCTGGGGTAGCAACCACTGATGAAATGTTTTTGGTATTTTTTCAGTATTTGCCCTATCAGCAAGGAGATGAAAACTTGAATTTGGACTCTTTGCTTTCGGTAGGAATAGAAGATAAGCCGAGTTTTAATAAGCTTAGTATATTCCCTAACCCTACGGATGATAAATTTCAAGTCCAATTGCCTTTTAAAGGAGAATTGAGCTTGAAAATTTTGAATACAGAAGGAAAAATAGTAAAAGAAATGCAAGTAAATCCTTATGATTGGATTTCCTTAAAAGATTTGCCAAATGGCACTTACCTTTTATACGGAGAGAAGGATAAAACAATCTATTCTGCTAAAATTATTAAGCAGTAGTTTTATTCTATGGTAAGGCGTTTTTCCACTGTGCCGTTATCATAAATGTAAAACAGAGGAACTCCTTTTTTGGCAGTAGTAGTTCTACCAAGTACATCCGTAATTTTAATGAGTTTTCTGTTATTATTAGGTCTAATATCCGTTATGCCACTTACAGAAGAATATACATAAAATTCATATTCCGCCCTTTCCGGATTAAGCATCAAGGCATCATTATTTTCTGCTCTTATGTAAAATTTTACATCATTGCCCGAGCCCTGAAAAGGCAAAGCAGTAGTAAAAATACCATCCCCCGCCACTGCATCTCCATTTAGCCCATCATCCAACATGGCAAAAGCTTGAAATTTGGAATTGTACTCACTATCAGTTGCCATCAATTCCACCGTATTGCCATTGAAAACCCCAGCCGTTACCAAACTATTATTTACTGTTACATTAGTTATTGTTGGAGGGATTAAAGAAATTTCAGGATGGTTTTGCAAGTATGCTTTTCTTCCGTCAATGGTTACCATTATACCCCCATTCCTCCACCACAAACCTAAATGATTTTCAACATTATCATAATATTCTGAAAGACTATAATTTTTATTTTGATCGGCATCCACCGCATTATGTGCCAGGGCTTGCAATTGGTTAATACCACCTCTTATCACTGCCGTATCAAGTGATTCGTTAATGACAGTTCTTAAATGGGCAGTATAGATATTTCGGTACAATGGATTATTTAAAAGTTGCGCTAATAATGGGCGACCAATAGTAGGGTCATCCCCATAATAAGGGTCTCTCTCGTACAGAGTTGTAGGGCTGGTAAACCCTAATATTGCCCCCAAAAAACTATTGTCCAAATCCCAAGGAATCATCTGAAATAACCCATCCTTTGTTTGGTATAAATAATAATTGTGCAAATAATATCCATTATAAGTATCCAAATTGCAAATGGCACTATTTACAGCAAAAGCCCAGAGTACCCTATCCACATTTAAAACACTATCAATTTCACTAAAATTATTATTTAATGTATTAATTAAATCCAATAATTCTTCCCATCCTTTCTCCGATTTTAGAGTATAACTATCATAGTAAAGCGTACTATCGTATCCTAGCCAATTCAAATCTGGCGCTCCTGATGCAGTGCTATTATCACAAAACATTTGCACTGGGTCACACTTAAACAAAGCACCTGATTTTTCATCAAAATGCTTTTTCAGAAACTGTTTATTGATGGATTCGGTATTTACATAAACCCCCAAGTAATTTCCCTGCACATACAACTTTATCAAATTCACTTCTGGACTTGGAAGATAATTACGATAGATTTTTGCAGCTTCAAACTCTTTAGCAAATGTGGCATCCAGCCATGCATTGGGGAGTTTCAATTTTTTATATCCCAACAATTTTTGTCCAGATACAAAATAGTTCATATCAATATTATAGGGCAATTTTGGATTTCCAGCATCATTAGGCAAACAGAAAGTGGAATTACCTTTATACCTTACTCCGACACTATCATAACTAATTCCATTTAGCGTAATCATGGCAGGAATACGATATTTAGGATTTAAAAAAAAGGAATCAACCAAAATACTGTGATAATTAGGCGTGTAAAAATCGACATGCAGATTCCTTAATGAATCTTTTTCATATAACCCTCCTGGATCATCATACAAATATTGAGGATTGTAAATGCTTTGGCTAAACGATAAGAAGTAGCAAAAAGTAAAAATAAAAAGAAGGGCTTTCTTCATTTGTTTTTTGGTAAAGATAATAATTTTACATTTACACCTAAATAAATGAAGGGCTTGGATCAGCACAATAAAAAAGGAGAGCAGGGCGAGCAAATTGCACAAAACTATTTGGCAAATTTGGGCTATATTATTTTGGAAAAAAATTGGCGATTCCAAAAAGCAGAAGTAGATATTATTGTAAAGGATGAAAATTTTCTTGTTTTTGTGGAAGTAAAATGTCGCTCAACCGATATTTTTGGAGAGCCACAAACCTTTGTTTCAGAGAAAAAACAAGCGCTTTATCAATCGGCAGCTGAAGGATATTTAGAACAAAAAGATTTAGATTATGAAATCCGCTTTGATATAATTGCTGTAATTCTCTCCCCTGAAAAAGCTAAAATAGAGCACTTTAAAGATGCTTTTTAACCCTTAGTATTTTTATCTTTGCCAAAATTTTTATAATGGAAAGCAAAGGAAAATCAACATTCAGAAAAAGACAAAGAGAAAAAAAACAGTCAGATGATGGCTTAATGCGGCTTAATAGATATATAGCAAAAGCCGGCATATGTAGTCGTAGGGAAGCAGACAAATTCATAGAAGCAGGAGTGGTAAAAGTAAACGGAAAAGTAATTACCCAAATGGGCTACAAATTAAGCACAGTTGATGAGGTGAAATTCAATGATGCCAAAATAAAATCGGAAACCACAAGGTATTTGCTGCTAAACAAACCAAAGAATTATAGTGGAAGAATGGATGACAGCACCAAGAAAAGAACAGTTCGAGAATTAATAGCAGGGGCGTGCAAGGAAATTATTATGCCTATTGGGCGTTTGGGCAAAAACTCAACTGGATTACTGCTTTTCACCAATGATGATCAGCTAGCCAAAAAACTATCTAATCCTCAAAAAAGAATCAAAGAAATTTATCATTTGGAATTGGATAAAAAACTAAAATCAATCGATTTGAAAAAATTGCAAGATGGGGTTTCAATTCATGGGAAACAAGCTCCAATCGATTCAGTTTCCTACATAAGTGGAAAAGATAAAAATGAAATTGGTCTTGAAATTTCTATGGGTGGAATAAAAATGGTAAATCTTATTTTTGAGCAAATTGGCTATAAAGTTCAAAGAATTGATAGGGTATTTTTTGCTGGACTAAGCAAAAAAGATTTACCCAGAAAACGACACAGATTCCTAAGCAATGAGGAAATAAATCTCCTAAAAAGAATATAAGATGTATATTCTTTTGCTCCAAAAATTCGTTATTCCTATTATATTTTGCCTTTGTAATGAAATGGATTAAAAAAATAATTAGCATTATTTTCTTGGTAGTGTTCTCTGTAATACTGCTTGGCATTGGCTTTACTTTTTTGTATGGCGAAAAAATTGAGCAACTAATGCTAAAAAATATTAAAGAAAAATTGATTACTGAAATAGAAGTAAAAGAGATAAATTTTTCAGTTTTTGAAAATTTTCCTTACGCCTCTGTTAAACTTACAGATGTGCTAATAATGGAAAAAGAGCCAAATATAAATGACACCTTATTGTATGCCCAACAGGGGTATTTGCAATTCAATATTTTTAATTTGCTTTCTGAAAATCAGCACATCAATAAAATAGTTTTAGTTGGTAGCAAGCTACATATTAAGTATGATATAAACGGCCTTGCTAATTATAAAATTTTCAAACCCCAAGAGGAGAATCAAAAAAAAGTACGTATAGAACAAATTTATTTTAAAGAGTCCAGTCTTAGCTATTCTCACCTAAAAAAAAAGGTTGCTATTGGGGCAAAAACAGGCATAGTGTTAGTGCAATTTGAGCAGGAAAAACCATCTAATTTTTTGGTAAAAGGGGATATGTTTATGCAAAATTTATTGATAGGTAATACAGACTATATCCAGAAAAAAAACACAAAAATTGATGCAAATTTTGCCATTTCAGACAGCATATTCTTCATCCAAAATTCTAATATTTTTATTGAAGATGTGCAATTTAAATTGGATGGTGAGATAAAAGGAAAGCGTGTAAATTTGAATATTTCAGCAGATAATCAAAGATTGAAAAGCGTGCTTATGCACATGCCCGAAAAGTTCAAATCTGTGTGCAGTTCATTTTTAGCTACAGGGGATTTAAGTTGCAAAGGGCTCATAAATGGCGTGATAAGCAAAACGGAAAGTCCCCATTTTAATATGGATTTTTCTATAACAAAAGGACTTTTCAATTTGAAAGAAAATCCTTTTAAACTTACAGCAGTTTCCCTTAGTGGGAATATCGACAATGGCAAAAGCAATAATTTTGAAAGCACTATAATAAAGGCAGAAAAATGCAGTGCCAAAACAGGAAACGGAACACTAGCAGCTTCTTTTATGGTGAGCAATTTAAACAACTATTATCTTAGCATAGATATCAATTCTAATCTGGATTTGGCAGAGGTAAATCATCAGTTTAATAGCACGCCATTTTTTAATATGAAAGGTACACTTATTGCAAAAACAAAATACAATGGACTTTTGTCTTTTTCAGAAAAAATGAAAGACAATTTTCTTTCATCAATTCATCAAAGCGATTTACAATTAAAAGATGTAGAATTTCAGTATAAAAAATTTCCATTACTATTTGGTATTCCTGCAATGAGCTGTCAAATAAAGGATAACAAAATAATTATAGAAAATAGTGAGATTACCATATCCGATAGCGACATTAAATTTGACGGAACAATTACAAATTTTATTCCTTATCTTTTGGCTGCCGTACCTAAAATAGTAGTGGAAGGAAATATGCAATCGGTATATGTAAAATTTGATGAGCTGATGACACTTAAAGAAATGTCGGAAGGAAAATCAACTTCTACCCTGCCAAATTGGATTGAAGTAAATTTAAAAACAAATATTCAACAACTCAGTTATCAGTATTTTGTTGCTGAAAATATTGATGCCAAGATTGAATACAGCAATTATACTTTAAAGGCAAAGGATGTAAAAATGAATACTTTAAATGGAGAAATTACAGGGGAAGTAAAATTTTACGAAAGGCCTTACAATTATCTTAAATTGTTTACATCAGCTCATTTGGAAAAAATAAATATCAGAAATTTGTTTTCTGCTTTTCAAAATTTTGGACAAGAATTCATTCAGGACAAACACATAAAAGGGGAAGGAACTGCTGATGTTCAACTGCAATCGAGCTGGAATCCTGGCTTTGAATTCGACCCAAATAAATTGCAACTAAGCTCCGAATTAATAATAGAAAAAGGAGAATTAGTAGAATTTTCACCACTTCTTAGTTTATCTTCTTATGTTAGCGTTGAAGAATTGAAAAATGTAAAATTCTCCACACTTGAAACCACCATTAGGATTGAACATAACATTATAAAAATAGATGCTATGGATATAAACTCTTCAGCACTAAGCGTGTCTATTGCGGGCACGCATAGTTTTGATAACGAAATTGATTATCAAGTTCGCCTTTTGCTTTCAGAGCTAATTTCAAAAAAGTTTAGAAAGAAAAATACAAACATTAACAGTGAGTTCGGAATAGTGGAAGATGATGGTTTGGGCCATACCACACTGCATCTTAAAATGACTGGAAATATGGATAATCCGAATATTTATTTTGATAAAATAAAAATAAAAGAAAAGATAAAAACAGAATTTAAAAAACAGGTGGAAGAAATAAAAACGATTATAAAGAAGGATGTCTTAAATCAAAAAACGGACAGCACTAAACTCCCGGAAGAAAAATCCCCAGACATTATTTTGGAATGGAAAGATGAAGGATAAAAAATAAAAAAGATGAATATTTATAACAGAAAAAAAACTTGGAAATTTTGGCTTTTAATTTTTGCCATTATCATTGGGATATCCTCTCTTTTTGTTACCAATAGCTTAGTAAAATCATTAGCTTATGAAGAAAAAAAGAAAATAGAAATTTGGGCTTATGCTACCAATCAGATGGTTAATATTTCGGATGATGGCAATTTTTCCTTAGCCATAAAGGTGATGGAATCCAATGAAAATATCCCTATTATTTTAGCAGATGAAAATGACAGTATTTTAAACTATAGAAACTTAAATCCTATAAGTGAAATAACGGCTGAATATTTGCAAAAGCAGCTCATTATAATGAAGGCACAAAATGCGCCAATTGAGATTCAAGTTTTTGAAGATTATAAGCAACTTTTGTACTATAAAGATTCTATTTTACTTACTCGTTTGCGTTATTATCCCATGTTTCAATTAGGGCTTATTTCTCTATTCATGTTTATTGCTTATTTGGCTTTTAGCTCAGCCCGAAAAGCAGAACAAAACCAAGTGTGGGTTGGAATGGCAAAAGAAACTGCCCATCAAATTGGCACCCCACTATCTTCCCTTATGGCTTGGGTGGAACTTCTAAAATCAAAAAAAGAAACAAGAGATATGGTAATGGAAATGGAAAAGGATATTGCCCGGCTGGAAACCATTACCGACCGTTTTTCAAAGATTGGTTCAAAACCAACCTTGGAGAAAAAAGACATTGTGGAATTGGTGGTGGATGCTACAAATTATTTGAAATCTCGCTTGCCTGAAAAAGTAGAATTTAATATTTTACATGAACAATCTACAATAATTATTCCTGTTAGCACTGTTCTTCTAAACTGGGTTATTGAGAATATTTGTAAAAATGCGGTGGATGCAATGAAAGGAGAGGGGCTCATAAAAATTAAAATTGAGGAGGAGTTAACTAGGGTAAACATTCACATCAATGACTCAGGAAAAGGGATAGAGCCAGGACTAATTAATTCAATTTTCAAACCTGGGGTAACTTCCAAAAAAAGAGGATGGGGTTTGGGGCTTTCTCTTGCCAAAAGAATAATTGAAGATTATCATAAAGGGCGAATATTTGTAAAAAGTTCAGTGCAAGGTGAAGGGACAACCTTTTGTATTTCTTTACCTAAACAATCATAAACTACAATTTCCTAAATTATTTTTCTCCAGATAATCTTGATGATATTCCTCTGCTCGGTAGAAGATAGAGGATGCTACTATTTGTGTGACAATGGGAGCAGTAAAGTTAGTTTGAGCTTCTTGTTTTGACTGCTCTGCTTGTCTTTTCTGCAGCTCAGAATAGTAAAAAATTACGGAACGATATTGCGTTCCCATATCCGGTCCTTGCCTGTTTAAAGTGGTAGGATTATGATTTTGCCAAAAGACTTTCAGTAAGTCAGAGTAGGAAATAATTTCAGGGTTAAAAGCGATTTGTAAAACCTCAGCATGATTTGTATCACCTCTACAAATATCATTGTAGGTGGGGTTTAAGGTATCCCCTCCCATATAGCCGACTTGCACCATATAAACGCCTTTTACAGATTTGAAAATTTTCTCCACCGACCAAAAACAGCCTGCCCCAAAAGCGGCTATTTCCAAATTGCTGTGCGATACAAATTTTATGCTTAAAGAGTTTACACAATGTCGAGTATTTTTTGTAGTTATTTGTTCTCCTTCAAAAACATGCCCCAAATGACCATCACATTTTGCACAACAAATTTCTGCACGAACACTTCCGCCACTTAAATCTTCATATTTTTTAATGGAATCAATAATTTCATCATCAAATGATGGCCAACCACAGTCAGAATTAAATTTGGTATTGGACTCATAAAGTGGATTTTCGCAAGCCCTACAAACAAAGATTCCAACTTCAAAAAAGTCATTGTATACCCCAGAAAAGGCAGCTTCTGTTCCTTTGTTTTTTAGAATTCCCCTTTCTTCTGGGCTTAGATGAGAAAAATAATCTTTGTCCATCTTTTATTTTTATACAAAAATAAGAAAAGTACCCAAATAGGGGACTTTTCTTTTTGCTAACCCTTATTTTTTTAAAAAGTTAAATTACTTTCTTCTGATTGATACACATAGTTGAAGGTATAAAATCCTCCATACACATTTGTACATGTAGCATCATAAAAATTAAGAATCTCAATTTTAGCATATTTGTTATCGTGCGTTCTTACCACTAGTATTTTTCCCGCAATTGGTGAAATCATATTGGTAGCGAAATCATAAATACACCAGCCCATTTGCTGAATGCCCATATCATCAATTATTGCAGTAGAAGTTGCCTCATCTTGCAGCAATAAACTCTCATCTACTAAGCTAATATCTTCCATTGTGCCATCTATCAAATACACAGCAGCATTTCCTGTTCTGTTTGGTTGAGATGTATCAGAAGCCATGCCCCCATTAAAAATAATAGAAGTTGATCTGAAAGCAACATCCCAATCGTCTCCCTCAACTACAGTTCCTTCTGCAAAACTGAATTTTGTATAATCTCCAGTAATGGTTGGGGGTTCTGGTGGAGGGTTAGGTGCAAATGTTGCTGCCTGAGCGTCTAATTCAGTAATTGTTCCAGCAACTATTGTCTCATAAATACAAGAGCTATCATCAATAGAAGCTAATGGATTAAAATTAATAGCAGTAGAGTCTGTACATCCATAAATATCATATACGCAAGAGCTATCATCAATAGAAGCTAATGGATTAAAATTAATAGCTGTAGGGTCTGTACATCCAGTAATAGGTTCAGGACTTTCCTTTTTACATGCTGTAAACACAACAGCTAGTGTAAGCATAGATAAAACTAATTTCGTTTTCATTGTTTTTGTTTTTTGTTATTGTTATTTGGGTTAGTTTTTAAAATTTATTTTAAGGTTAATATAATATAATCTTCCTGAAATATTGCTAATATATTCTGGGTTGGTAAAATCAAAAATGTTTTTCACGCCCAGTTGAATAGATTTGGAAGCATTTGTATGATGGGTGATCCCAACATCACAAAGGGCATAGCCATCTATAAACTCATCATAAGTGTCTAATAAATTATTTCCATTAGAATCATAAAGGGCGTATTTGCTTCTATAAGTGATGATGGTATTTAAATCTAATTTGTCGTTAAACTGATAAAACAATTTTAGATTTCCCATATGTCTAGATCTATTGAAAAGCCCAAAATAGTCGTCTTTCTTCAGCTTGAAACTTACCAATGTTTCTGCATCTTTTGCATACACATCTCCTGTTTCAAATCTAGTTTTAATATCACTATCGAAAGCGAAAAGCAATTGATAGCCAGCTTTTATTTCTAATTTAGAATTTGGGCGAAAGCGTGTATTAAACTCCATCCCCTTTGTTTCCACTTGATTTAGATTGAAATAACTAAAAACAGGCAAAGTATTTGTTTTGTTAGCCACTAGTTGTGCCTCAATTAAATTAACTACTTCATTCTTGAAAAAATTGATGTTAAAAGATGTTTTTTCATTAACCTTAAATTTAATTCCCACATTTATATTAAGGGAAGTTTCTGATTTTAATGGAGAATTTATTTCTGAAAAAGGGATAAAAATACCTTGCAACATTCCGTCATTTTCCATGGCAGTCAATCTATCAAAAGCCACTTCTCTTCCTAAAACTGTATAGCCAATTGTGGAGTTGGTAAAATCAAAATACCTTTGTCTGAAATCAGGAATCTTAAAACCAGTTCCTACCGAGCTATTTATTTTCAGTTGCTTTGAAATGGGAAATCCTAAGGCCAATTTATTAGAAATTTCAGTAGCATAATTGCTATAATTATCATACCTACTTCCAGCAATAATATCCACAACTCCAAAAGCAAGACAATCCAATTGCCCATATAAAAACTTTAAATCTTGTTGGGCGATACTAGAAAAATATTTTCGGTCTAATTTCTCCTTTGTCATCCCAAATCCAATAATTCCATTTATTGCTTTAAAGTTAAAATTATTCCTTAATTCTGATTGCAATAGGGTGTGGTCAAAATAATTCTTGTCAAATAAGCTGCCATTTTGATTTAGCAAAAACTCATCTGTTCTATAATTTGTAGTATAAATTTCCGCTTCTGTAGAAAAATTAGAATGCATCAAATATTTAATAGAAGAACCTAAATTCCATTCCTTGATTTGGCTTTCGCCTTCCAAAAGCAAATTAGATTTCTCCCCTGTGTTTTCTTGCTCTTGATTAAAATATCGCCCATTCGCTTTTAAAATTATTTTTTCTGACAAATCGTACTTTATTTTAATGCGAAAAGAATAATTGCTAAGAGGATTGATAGTGTTAAGCAAATCAGAATCTATCAAATCATAACCATCCGTTTTATAATAATCCATGGAATTAGAAAGTTGCAGTCCTCCTTTTTTATATTGATAAAGTGCGCTAGAATTTAAGCTATTGTTAGTGCCATATTTCATGCTCAAAAACATATTCTTTCCATCTTCCACTTGGTTTTTACTGATTAGATTAATTACTCCCCCCAATGCATTAGAGCCATACAAAGAAGAGGAGGCTCCTCTTATAATTTCAATCTTTTCAATGTCAGCAAGAGAAATTCTATTTAAATCAAATGCCCCAAATGATCTACCAATCATTGGACAGCCATCTAAAAGAATGGCGATATAGGAAGCATCAAGCCCTTGCATTTGCACACCCTTAGTTCCTGTTTTAGTCGGCACGCTTATAATTCCCGTTTGCTTTTCAATTACCTCATCTAACTTAGTTGCTGCAGTTTCAGTAATTTCTTTTTCGCTAATTATACTTCCTGGAATTGGCAAAGCATCCAATGATTTGCTTGATTTTGTAGCCGAAATGCTTACTTCTTTATGCTTTTTTTTAATAGAAATACTATCGCTTTTAGTTTGACCAAATGCAGTAAAAACAAATAAAATGCTTAAAAAAAACAAGGTGTTTTTCAATTTCAGAATTTAGGCAAATGTGCGCTTAGTATTTTTTATGATTTTTATCATCATTAAAAAGTTTTTCTTTTAACACATTTGTAAGATGAAAAACATCTTTTTTCAAACTATTTACTGAGATTGTTGCTCCTGAAATTCCATCAATTTCACGATTATATTTTGCATAATTGTATGTTGAAATATGGTTGAATTTTTTAAGCCATCTTTTATTGCAAATTTCTGCCCCATAATTTTCTCTGTATTGCAGAATTTCGATTTTAAGAATATCCGTTTTCGCATTAAAAATAATGTAATAATCAAACTGATGAAATTTGGATGGAGCCTTGGCAACTACAAAATATCCTACAATTTTTTCACTTTCTTTTATGGTATAAAAGGACTCCTCAAAAGATTCCAATTCTTCCGTAATATAGGTGCTACTATTAAATATTTCAGAAATAGATTTATGAATAAGAGCTCTATACTTTTTATCAAATTCCCAATCGGAAAATTTGAATGAGAAAAAAAGCAAAGCAACCACTAAAATAGTGGCAGTCTTACTTATATTGTTTTTAATATGCATTATGCAAAATCCTTTTATTTAGAACCAAATTGCAGTTCCGAAATTAAATTGTCCTTTTTTATTTTCACTAGACTCATCAGATAATAATTGGTAATCTGCTTTAAACATAGCTCCTTGCGCCAGCTTAAACCCTAATCCTATTGTGATGTCAGTTCTGTTGTAAGCATCATTTATTACAGTTGCTTTTTCTGCTTCTGCATGCGTGTTATAGTTTTCATATCGAGCAAAACAAATTAGCTCATTTGTAGTATTATAATTTGCTAATATATTGTATCCAAGCTCTGCATAATATCCAGTCATTTTACTTCCCAAGTCAGTAGAAGATTTAGCATTATACTGATCAGTATTGGATAAATTAGCAATGATATATTGTCCCCTTAGTTGTAAAGCGCCTTTTTGGTATCTCGCATCCACACCAAGCATTTGAATACCAATAATGGTTGAATCAGCAGATGCAACAGCCGTTTCATCAGCCAAATCTAATCCATCATAAGCTTTGCTTTCAGAATCTCCAACATAAGCGGAGAGCCCTAAGTTTAATCCTGGCTGGCCATAGTAAGAAATCCGCCCTGCTAAATCAGGAAAAGTAATGTAGGATTCTGCTCCTTTTGGCTTCCTCCTCTTAGGCCACTTTTACCAGAAAATTTTCCTCCATCATCATAACCGTTAAAGCCATTTACCACCATAAATTGATAGTTTAAAGAGTTATCAATACTTCTTCCGCTCAAACTAATTCCCAATTCTCTCCAGGTTGTCGGTACAATGTATTTGTCCACATTGGTTCTTTCCACCCCATTATAAGTTGGGGGCTCATGATACAAATTTTGAATACCCATTGGGATAAGCATTAAACCTGCACTTACCGAAAGGTTATCTTTAATTTTGTAATCCAAAAACGCTTGTTCAATATACACTTCCGTAACATGTTCAAACTCAATTTCGGACACAAAAGAAGCCTTCTCGTTAAATTTATACCCTATAAAAGTAATAAAGCGGTGCACATCCAAAGTTCCGTTTTTGTAAATTGTACCATCTCTTGTCGGTAAATTAAAGTCAATTTGACCATAACCACCAATATGTAGCCCCTGATTCCCTGCAATAATTTTTTCTGCACTGTTTTGTGCTTTTGTTACAGTTATCATTGTAAAAACAACCGCTACAGACAAACTGATTTTTTTCATTTTTCTTTATTTAGATTTAATCTTAATTGCGGTAAAAGTAATTCCTTTTTTATATTAGCAAAACTTTTTACAAAAATACTTTGGCAGGCATTTACATACATATTCCCTACTGTAAACAAGCTTGTACTTATTGTAATTTTCATTTCAGAATTTCGCAAAAGGACAAGAAGGAAATGCTAAAATGCATCAAAATGGAATTAGAATTACGTCAATCGTACTTAAAAAATAAAACAATTGAGACCATTTATTTTGGTGGCGGAACGCCATCTATTTTAAGTAAAAGTGAAATAAAATCTATTTTAGATTCTATTTCCAATATCTACAAAATAAAAGAAAATGCAGAAATTACTTTGGAATGCAATCCGGATGATTTGACTAAAAATAAGTTAATAGCATTAAAAGAAGTTGGAATAAATAGGTTGAGTATTGGTGTGCAATCCTTTGTTGATGCCGATTTGAAATTTATGAATCGTTCACACAATGCCACACAATCCGAAAGTTGCATACAAATGGCTCAGCAAGTAGGCTTTAACAATATTACTATTGATTTAATTTATGGTTTGCCAAATCAATCTTTAGCGGATTGGAAGAAGAATTTGAATAAAATGTTTGCATTAGATATTCCACATTTTTCCTCTTACGCACTTACCATTGAAGAGAAAACGGTTTTAAAGCATTTAGTTGAACAAAAGAAAATAATCCCTTTAAAAGACGAAATAGTAATCGAACAGTTCAACATTTTAATGGAACTTGCTCAGCAAAAGGGATTTGTACATTATGAAATTTCCAACTTTGGCAAAGCGGGTTTTTATTCCAAACACAATACTTCTTATTGGAAAAATAAACATTATCTTGGCGTAGGGCCTTCTGCACATTCTTTCAACGGAAATAGTAGAAGTTGGAATGTATCTTCCAACAAACAATATATACAGAAAATAAAAAAAGGAGAAGATTATTTTGAAACAGAGAAACTCAGCATTTCTCAACAATACAATGAATATGTTTTCACATCCTTACGAACCATTTGGGGTGCAAATTTAGAAATAATCAAAGAAAGATTTGGCAAGCAAATTCATTTTCTTAAAGAAATAAAAAAATGGGAGAGGAAAAAGAATATAAAGAAATGCAAAAACACTTACACGCTTACAAAATCAGGGAAGATATTTGCGGATGCGATTGCATCTGATTTGTTTATTGTCGATTAGATTCTTTTAGAATTCTTTTAAAATAGGATTCGTATTGGGCCACAACAATCGCCCATCTATAAACGCTATCAATTTTCTTTAAATTATTTAATGCAAAAGTTTTTTTTTGATTTGTTAAGTTTTCATTTTTTAATAAACTGACCAATTCCTCAGAATTTGAAAAGTAAAAAGCATTTTCTTCAATCACTGATTTATTAAAACGATTATCATGCGAAAGAATAAAAGTTTTTGTCGCCATTGCTTCCAATAGTGATGGATTAGTACCTCCAACCGAATGGCCATGCAAATAGTATTTGGAATAAAAACGGATATTATCCAAATGGTCTTTATTAAAAATTCCTCCTAAAAAAAGGATACCAGAATCTCGGTACTTGTCTTTTAAAAAATCGCCATGAGAAGTTAAATGATTTCCAACTACAAAATAAGGATTGCTTATTTCACTTTTTACATAAGCATCAAACATCATTTCCAAATTATTTTCAGGTTCTAATCGAGCAATAGATAGCAAATAGGTATTTCTCTCTAATCCATATTCTTTTAAGCAATTTGGATTTGGCTCCTTATTATTTTCTGTACCATAAGCAATTAACTCAGATTCTCTGCTGTATTCCTCCCAAATATATTTTTGCATACCAATATTGTCTGCAATTAAATAATCTGAAAACATCACGCCATATTTTTCCAAAGTTTTGGTTATTTTTTGCACAATTTTATTCCATTTCGATCTTTTCCACTCTAATCCATCTAAATTTGTGACAATAATCTTTCCTCTATGTCTGCAAAAGATAATTGATAAAGAAGAAGTGATTAAGCCCAATTCAAGTATAATATCAAAATCTCTTTTTACGGCATCTTTCAAACAGAAATAATCATAAATAAAATTAGAAACAGAATTTCCAAAGTACTGTTGAGGGCTTGCTTTTCTTATGATTTTTACTTTTTTAAAACTGCTTTCTTTGTAGGGATGAAAATTAGGATTATAAATACTTACATCATGTCCTTTTCCCACCAAACCAACCGATAAATATTCTGCACATTGCTCAAACCCTCCATAATTATTTGGAATACCTCTAGTGCCTAAAATTGCAATTTTCATTTATATTTTTTCAATTTAATTTTGCGCAAATATATAAAAAAAAGAAGTTGAAAAAATACCTAAAAAAACGGAAGATATTTTTTTATTTCAAGGCAAACAAATATTCTAAAATCAATTTTATTAAATATTTAATTTATTTGTATCTTGCAAAACTTTAATAAAGGAATAAATCATGCTTATGAAAAGAAGGAGTGTTATAATTTATTTAGGTCTATTAGTTGGATTGTTAGGTGCAAATAATACGTATGCACAATGTGATATTATTGTGGATACTGCAAATATTACTCAGGTAACATGTCCAGGAGGATCAGATGGATTTGCTAATTTAACACAAACACCATATATTAATTATTCTTGGGATAATTTAACCAATGGGCAAAATTATGGCAGTGGCCCTACAATAACATCAGTAAGCACCTTGGCTGCAGGATTGTATGTGGTTGTTGGCACCCAGTCCCTTTCAGGTTCTTGCCCAGCTACTATGGTTTCCGATACTTTCGAAATTTTAGAACCAATTGTTAACAATAGTTTGAATCCACCACTTGTGTGTGATTCTACAAATTGTAATGTAACTTCAACAATAAATATTAATCAACAATTTCCTGGCTATACTTATGGGGTTTCAGTAAATGGAGGGGCATCTCAAACTCTGCCGGCAGTTACCTCTAATTTATGTGCAGGAAATCAAACTTATACCGTTAATTATAATGACGGGACAAGCACTACCAACTGCCCTACAGAAACATTTAATATTACTGGTAGCAGTTTGAGTGCTTCTATTAATTTAACAGATACCATAGTGTGTTTTGGTGATTATGCTACAATTCAGGTAATAACCCTTGGTGGCGCTTTTTGGAATACCCAATTTCTTTATTTATTAGAGTATAATATTTTTGGGAATTGGTATCAATTAAGTACACAAACTACTTATGATACTGCGACATTCACATTGCTACCGGCAAATAATTATAGAGTAACAGTAACCGATACCTCTGGCACATGTACAGCACAAGCCTTTATTAATATAACACAACCTCCAAATATTATGCCAACATTTACTACTACAAGTCCTTCTTTGTGTTTTGGAGATAGTGTAGCCGATTTGCATTTAAATGTTTTTGGAGGAGTACTTCCTTATTCTGTAACATTAAATAATGGTCCTAGTACACCAATTGTAGCTAATGCTATTGACTTTTTAAATGTTCCAGCAGGAGCATATCAAGTAATAATAACGGATGCCAATGGCTGTACAAAAACCAGAAACCAGACAATTACTTCACCTCCGGCATTAGTGCCAAATTCTATTATTTCCTCTAACTATAATGGGCAGGATATTAGCTGTTTTGGTGGTAGTAATGGAACAATTTTAGCACAGGTAATATCAGGAGGAACCCCTCCTGTTCAATTTTCGATAAATGGAGGAATTTTTTCCTCTAATCCTTATTTTCAGGGTCTATCATCTGGTCAGCACATAATAACATACAGAGATATAAATGGTTGCGAAACATCTGATACTCTTATACTACAAGATCCACCAGATTTAAGTGGAACTGTTTCCGTTTCATCTGCAATTTCTTGTAATAGTTATTGTAATGGGCAAATCACCTTTACTGTAGATCCTAGTTCGCCAGGGACACCAATCTATCAATATTCACTGAATGGAGGATCTTATCAAAATTCAGCCACTTTTAGCCAACTTTGTGGCGATACTGATTATAACATAACTGTTCAAGATATAAATGATTGCACATTTACGGATTCTTTGTATTTGAATCAACCAGATTCATTGAATTTATATCTAAGTGTGAGCAATTATAACGGTTGGGGCGTGAGTTGTAATGGCGCAACTGATGGAACAATTTCTGTAGATTCTGTAAATGGCGGAACGCCACTTTACACTTATTCTATTAATGGAGGAACTTTCGGAACTTATACCTTCTTTCCCAATTTGGCAGGAGGGTCATATACAATTATAGCTCAAGATGCTAATGGATGTACGAAAACGGTAAGTATTACTATCTCTGAGCCAAACCCTTATTCCATTGCCTTAACTACCACTTCAAGTTATAATGGATTTGATTTAGCTTGTAATGGAGATTGTAATGGAAATATTCATGTAACATCAACAGGGGGAGTACCATCTTATTTATATTCTTTAAATGGTGGAGCTTCTCAGTCATTTTCTAATTTTAATGGACAATGTGCCAATAATTTACTTACTGTGAACGCAACAGATGCCAATGGTTGTACTTCTCAGGGCAGTATTCTACTTACTGAACCTCCAATTCTAACTTTACAAATGGATTCTATAATGGAGAATTGTGGTGCAGGAGACGGACAAGCAATAGCAATAGTTGGAGGAGGAGTTATGCCTTATACTTACTCATGGAATCCTGGAGGACAAACTACTAGCACTGCCAATAATTTATCGACAGGTACTTATACAGTTATCGTTACCGATACTAATGGCTGTACCATAGCAGATGATGTCTTTGTTCTAGGTACAAACATGACCCTTTCCTCTTCTACCACAGATGTTTCTTGTAATGGAGGAAATTATGGGACAGCAACAGTGGTAGTCACTGGAGTTTACGCCTCTCCGCTCACATATCAGTGGGATGATCCTAATTCCCAAAATACAGCAACTGCTACAGGGTTAGCTGCCGGAATTTATGTAGTAATTATAACAGATGGAAGCGGATGTTTAACAAGTGATACGGTAAATGTAACTGAGCCAACAGTTGTAAATCTAGAATTAGATTCTGCTAATTCCCTTTTTATGGTGCCTTGTTTCGGAGATTCACTTGGGGTTGCTTCTGTTTCAGCAACTGGAGGTTCTGGTCCTGGGACTTATTGGTTCTATATTGATGCTGTAAATCCTCAAAACGATTCTACTTTTTATGGACTACCTGCAGGGAATTATATCATTTTTGTAAATGATGTAAATGGCTGTACAGATAGTATGGCAGTGCAGATTTCGGAACCATCCGAGATAATATTTACACTTAGTTCTACTGATGTGCTTTGTAATGGTGGCAGTTCAGGAACTGCTGAAGTTGCGACAATTTCTGGTGGAACGCCTACCTATTCATACGCTTGGAGTACAGGAGCAACAACCGATAGTATTGGAGGTCTGTCTGCTGGGACTTATTGGCTAACAGTTACAGATGCAAATGGATGTACAATTTATCCTCCTGATACAGTTATAATAGGAGAGCCAACACAGCTAACAACTTCTGTTTCATCTACTTCTTCCATGTGTGGAGGGACTGTAGCAAACGGAACTACTGAGGTAGTTGCAAGCGGAGGAACTCCAAACTATTCTTATCTTTGGAATACAGGAGCTACTACTGCAAATATGAGTCTATTAGTTGCCGGAACTTATACCGTAATTGTAACGGATGATAATGGATGTATGGCGTATGATACTATTATTGTGCAGCAAATCCCTCAGCCAATTTTATCTGTTGCAGTTCAGAATGTAAGTTGTTTTGGAGCAGGTGATGGTATGATTACTCCATCCGCAACAGCAGGGACAACCCCTTATCAGTTTAGTATTAATGGTGGAAGCACTTGGCAAAATGCGGGTGTGCAATATGGTCCTTCTGGACAGGCATCTTATTTTGTAACTGTTCGAGATTCTAATGGCTGTGTGGAGAGAGATTCGGTTTTTGTTTTAGAACCGGCTCTTTTAGTTATTGATTCATTTACAATAAATGAAGTAAGCTGTTATGGAGGATCTGATGGAGATATTACAGTTAATCATTCTGGTGGAACACCAGGATATTCTTATAGTTGGTCAAACTTACAAACTACACAAACTACCACAGGATTAAGTATTGGATCTTTTTCAGTAATAGTAACCGATACTAATGGTTGTGTAGATACTTCAACATCTGTCACAATGACTCAGCCAGATAGTTTGTATATTCTATCAATTACTTCCACTGATGTGCTTTGTAATGGAGGTAATGATGGAACAGCAACAGTTAATGCTAGTGGTGGAGTTTTACAATATTCTTATTTATGGTCTAATGGGGCAATGACTCAAACTGCAAATATGTCAGCAGGAAATTATTCGGTTGATGTAACAGATTTTAATGGTTGTATGGTAAGTGCTACTATTATAGTAAATGAACCTGCAGCACTTGTTACGGATTCTTTTGTTATGGATTCGGTTTTCTGTTTTGGATTTAGTGATGGGAGCGCTACAGTATATGTTTCAGGAGGAGTAACTCCTTATACTTACCTCTGGGATAATGGAGATAATACTGCTTTTGCTGATAGTTTGGATGCAGGATATCATATCATTACAATCACAGATTTTAACAATTGTGTGCATACAGACTCTGTTGAAGTACTTGAACCAGCTGCTCCTGTTTCTATAGATTCACTTATTGTTGCACAAATTTCCTGTAAAGATGCAAGCAATGGCTCTATTGTAGTGCTGGCAACTGGTGGTACACCATCTTATGTTTATTCGAAAGACGGTGGAAATACTTACCAAACAGCAATAGGTTTTATTGGCTTATCTCCTGCCACTTATAACATTGTGGTGAAAGACAATAAAGGATGTACAGCATCCATGATGCAAACAATTACAGAGCCAGATTCACTACTTATCGATTCAGTAATTTTCCAACATGTAAGCTGTAATGGATATAATAATGGATACATTCAAAACATCTACCCCTTTACTGGAGGCGGTGCAGCTGGAGGAACCGGACCTTATATGTATTCTGTTAATGGAAGTGTACCAGTTTCACATCTTGCTAATTTTAATGGCTACGGTCCTGGCACTTATACAGTAGAAGTTTTTGATGATCATAATTGTGTGGTTGCCGATATCATCATTATTGAACAGCCACAACCACTAAACACAACAATTACTACTTCAGATTATAATGCTTACGAAATAAGATGTAATGGAGATAGCACTGGTTGGATTACTGTGTCAGTAAGTGGAGGGGTTGTGCCGTATACGAAAACTTTAACTAATGCACAGGGAGATACTGTACAAACCAATTATTTTCCATTAAACAATTTTTCAAATATCTCTCTAAATGCTGGGCTTTATACATTAAATATAGTTGATGCAAATGGTTGTGTAAAACAACAATTTATTACAATGACTCAGCCAGATCCGATTCAGCATAATATAGTGACAACTCATGTAACATGTGATGGCTGGAGTAATGGAAGGATTACCGACTCAGTTTTTGGCGGCGTTCCTGGCTATACATATCTTTGGGCTCCAAATGGAGAGACTACTTATACGATAACCAGTTTACTTGTTGGATTTTATTCCATCACAGTGACTGATGCAAATAATTGCGAATCAACTGCAGGAACTTTTGTGAATGATAACGATAGGTTAATCGCAACCGTAACTAACAAACAAGATGTAAGCTGTTATGGCTATTGTAATGGATTTATTGAAGTAGCAATAACAGGTGGAATGCCATTTTTTGATTCTAATGGAAACCCTATTTATACCAATATTTGGGATGATCCGCTTTCTCAAATTACATCTACTTCTATTGGTTTATGCGCAAATAATAGTACCCTTTCTACTGTTTATACGGATACTATAACAGATGCAATTGGCTGTGTATATATAATAACTCAGTCTATAACTCAGCCTTCTGAACTAGAGGTGACCGCTAGTGTGCTAGATGGAGTTTCTTGCTATAGTGAAAATGATGGGAAGTTAAAAGCAGTTGCAACAGGAGGAACACCTACCGGTTCTAGCTATACTTACGATTGGAATACAGGGGTTACAACAACTGGAGTATTTTCAACTCTTTCTAATATAGGAACAGGAAGCTATGTAGTTATTGCAACTGATGCAAATGGCTGTATGGACACTACTGAAATTTATTTGGGTGAACCAACTGATTTGAGTGTAGATGTTACATCAACAAATGTAAGTTGTTTCGGATTTGATGATGGAACTATAACAGCAAATCCTACAGGAGGGACACCAATATCACCATCAGGAACATATACATATAGTTGGAGTCCTGGAGGGCAAACAACACAAACTGCTACAGCACTTGCGCCTGGAATTTATGAAGTAACGGTTACAGATTCTAAAGGATGTACTGTAACATCTAGTAATGTACTGATTACACAGACAGCTAGCCCGCTTATTGTTACTGCTGATTCTACAGATGAAACTTGCCTTATGGATGATGGAACTGCCATAGCTAATGTATTTGGAGGCACAACTCCTTACATTAGTTATTTATGGAGTCCTACTGGGCAAACAACACAAACTGTTACAGGGCTTTCACCTGACTTATATTCTGTTACGGTAACAGATACAAATGGATGTGTAGAATCTGCTTCTACTTATGTAAATGCAGTTGATGCTATTTTCTTACCAGACTTTATCGATTATTTTACCGATACCATTTGTTTGGGAGACAATATTACCTTAAGTGTAGTAGATAATCCTACCTTCACTTATAGCTGGAATACCGGACAAGTTACACCTACTATAACAGTAACCCCTACAGCCCCTAGAACAGATTACATTTTAACAGTAGTAGATTCTGCTAGGAATTGTTCTTTCTCCATAACAGCAAGTATTTGGGCCCCTCAGTTACCTATTGTACCATACGGTTTAGCAAATGGAGAAACATACTCTTATCCATTAGATGTTCCCATTAAACTTAATGATAATGTGGTGTTAGGGTCAGCATATTCGTATCTCTACTATTTGTGGAGCAATGGAGAAACCACAAAAGAAATTAATGTAAGTCCTGAGGTTAGCACTACATATTATATAATGGTTCAAGATGCTCAAGGTTGTCAAGGTTATGACTCTATAAGAGTTGTAGTTGGGGTTATGGTTTATGATGGTATTTCGCCAAATGGAGATGGCTATAATGATTTCTGGGAAATTGAAGATATTGACCGTTATCCTGATGCTGTAATTGAGGTTTACAATAGATGGGGTTCTCTATTATTTAGTGTAAAAGGAGATACTTATAATGATAACAAATGGGATGGAACACATGAAGGATCACCATTACCAATTGGTACTTATTACTATATAATTAACTTGAATAATAATTCGGATCTGCAAAGCGGAGCAATAACTATTATTAGGTAAAATGAAAATTATGAAGAAAATTACAATTCTTATTTTGATAATTTCTACTGCATTTGTTGCTAAAGCGCAACAATTGCCTCAGTTTACGCAATATATGATTAACGATTATGTGTTTAATCCGGCAATAGCTGGAATAGAAAGTAGTTATCAAATGAAAACAAATATCAGAAATCAATGGGTAGGAGTGACAGATGCTCCTAGAACTACAGTACTAAGTATTTATGGAAAATATAGAGATAGTAATGTTGGATTAGGCGGTGTAGTTTTTAGCGACCAAGTTGGTCCAACAAGTAGAACAGGGCTTTCATTATCCTATGCGTATCATTTTTCTTTAACAGATAATATGAAAATGTCGTTGGCATTATCAGGAGGATTTACCCAAATTAAGATTGACCCTAATCATCTTCATTTCAAAGATTTTGAACCTCAAGCTCAAGGCGGTATTCTTAGTTCTTCTGTCCCTGATGCAACTTTTGCATTTTATTTATATTCCAAAGATTGGTATGTTGGGGCTTCTATTCCTCAACTACTAAATAGCAAATTAGGATTTTTTGAAGATCATTATTTAGATACTTATAATTTTAATCCTGATGGAAGTTTGGAACGACACTATTTTGCAATGGCTGGTTATAAGTGGAAAGTAAATTATGATTATGTGGTAGAGCCATCTGTTTTAGTAAAATCAGTTACGCCTGCACCTACTCAAGTTGATATAGGGGTGAAGGTAACCTATCAAAACAAATTGTGGATGGGAACGAATTACAGAACCAATGGAGATATTGGTTTATTATTAGGATATTCGATAGGAGACAGATACTTAATAGGATATTCTTATGATATGGTAACTTCAGGATTAGGAGATTACACTTCTGGATCGCATGAGTTTATGCTAGGTATTCGTTTTGCTCCTGCAACTGAAAAAGAGATAATGAGATAATATTTTGTTAAATAAATTAAAAATAAAAACCCCTGCTCCCAGGGGTTTTTATTTGTTGTACTGTTTAGTTTAGGAAAGAAATAGTACAACCCAAAACAAGTATTACGACTTAGGTGCAATATTAAACCAAAAACCATCTTTTTATAACTCATTGTAAATCTATTTGCTAACACAAAAATGTTAAGAAAGACAATATGTAAAATCACCCTTATTTATCTGAAATAAAAGGAACTACAAAAATAAATTAGCGGATTTTCATCACTAAATGAGAAGGATTTTCTTAAATTTGCATACTAAAAAATTAGCAATACAATGGGTATTTTACAAACTGCAGAGAGAAGTTCGCACCTTGACCCTAGTGAAAATGTTATTTTTCAAAGGCATATGATTGCCTATATGGAAACGGCAAAAATGATTAGCGGAACGGTATTGGAAATTGGTTGTGGGGAAGGCTATGGCATAACAGAATTAGCCCCAAAGGCAGAGCAATATTTTGCAATAGACAAATACAACACTCCAATTAGTGAGGAGCTAAAAGAGAAAAACAATATTATTTTCAAACAAATGGAGGTACCTCCACTTAAAGGAATTGATAATAACAGTATTGATTTTGTGGTTACTTTTCAAGTAATTGAGCATATCAATAATGATGAACTTTTTATTTCTGAAATATATAGGGTATTAAAGCCAGGAGGGAAGTTGATACTTACCACACCGAATCAATTAATGTCCTTAACACGAAATCCATGGCACTTTAGGGAATATACACCAAATCAGATCCAAGAGATTCTGCAAACTTCTTTTCAGGACATTGATATCAAGGGGGTTTTTGGCTTGGAGAAAGCCATGGAATATTACGAAATAAATAAAAAGGCAGTAGAAAAAATTATGCGTTGGGATATTTTTAATCTTCAGTATTTATTGCCAAATTTTTTATTGCAAATCCCTTATGATATTCTAAATAGGATTAACAGACAAAAACTACAACATAATAATGATACTTTGGTGAATGTAGTAACAATAGATGATTTCTGCATAAAGCCAATGACCAATAAATGCTTTGATTATTTTTGTATTGCTACCAAGTAGCGCTAAAAGTAAATCCTCTTTCTTTTAATGTTTCAATAATTTTAGGTAGTGCATATTGCAAGTTTTTGTATGCATTCTCATTGTCATGCAAAACAATAATAGAGCCATTTTCTACATTAGAAACTACATTGGAATAGCACTTTTCCTTGCTAGTATTTTTTTTAAAATCCCAAGCTAATACATCCCACATAATTATTTTATATTCTTTTTTTAGTTTGGCAATTTGCCAAGGAAAAATCTTCCCAAATGGAGGGCGGAAAAGTTTTGTTTCCGGAATAATTTGTTTCCATTTTTCTATATCTTTCAAATACTTTTTTGTACAAGTAGTAAAGCCGTTTGGATGTGAGTAGGAATGATTGCCAATACTATGACCTTCTGCTGTTATTCTTTGTAAAATTTCAGGATGTTTTACCATTTGCTTTCCCAAACAAAAGAAAGTAGCTTTAACATTATAAAACAGAAGGGTATCTAAAACAAAAGGAGTGATTTCAGCAGTTGGCCCATCATCAAAAGTGAGCCAGACTTTTTTTTCATTAGTTGCATTTTTCCAAACCAATGTTGGGAAAAGAGCTTGAAAAAGTTTAGGCGTTTTAGCCCCAAAAAACATGGCTAATTATTTTGCGATTGAGCGGCAACAAACTCATCCATAAAAGTATTTATTAAATAATCTTCCCTGCTTATATCTTCTTCTGTACCACCTTTTTCTCTAATATATTTGCCACCTATTTCACTATATTCATAGCTTACATTAGCCAATTGGAAACTTTGAATCAGACGAGAAATATTAGAAAGTACACTTCCAGCAATTTGTAGATTTCTATTCAATCCTCCTTTGTCCTTTATCGCATTGATGTAATTAAATTCATCTAAAAAAGTTTCAATCATTTGTGCTAAAATTTTATTTCCTTTGTCTTTTTCTCCCAAGCGATAATAAGTATTTACAAGTGGAAAAGCATAGACATTAAATGGTGCAGTGGTATTTGGCATTTCCCTCACACATTTATCAAGTACTGCAATGGCATCTTCTTTTCTATCCAATACAAAAAGAGATTCTGCCAAACGAGCATAATTATTTCTAAAATTCATAATCATCCTTGTGTTGGTTTCATCCAAATATACATCCGGATTATTCAGTCCACCCCAACTAAATTTATTCATTAAATTATCATACATTCTATCCACATTCACTTCTCCGGTTTGTCCATCTGGCGATACGGCTTCATAAGGAACTAATCGATAAGAAAGTCCTTCCAACTGAAAGTATTTTTCTAAGCCCATAAAATTATCCGAGCCAACGGTAATGGCAAAATAAATGGGTCGTTCCCAATTGTTGTATGCCAGCATATCCAGCACCATCAATTGATTTTTATAAAAACCATTCCCTTTTATTTTCCATTTTATTTCAGGAAGGATATCGTCAAATTTTTCTACGGGCACTGTGCCGTTTGCTTTTACCTTTTCAATATCCACTTTCAATTTGAGTTTTTTTGCTGGACAGTAATTTCGTTTTCCAGCATTAGTAACAATCTTTGTTTGGTTTTTATCACTTCTTATAAAATCAATCACTTCTTTTACATCCACATAACCAAGTCCTCTATCGCTAATTGGAATGTAATCTCTTGTTCCGGTTCTATATTGTTTATTTTCAAAAGAGGAGGGAATAGGAGCAGCATCATAAGTTGCTCGCTTCATTTGGTCGATATACCAAGAGGTATTAAACAAACTTAGGTTTACTACTTTAATATCTGTTCTTAATCCTTCCACCTCTTGCATATACCAAAGCGGGAAGGTGTCGTTATCACCATTCGTAAAGAGGATTGCGTTTTTATCGCAGGAGTTCAAATAATTAGCCGCTACTTCTTTTGCAGTATATCTTCCTGAACGGTCATGGTCATCCCAGTTTTCAGTTGCCATAATAGTTGGCGCTAATAACAATGCAATGGAAGTTGCTAGTCCTGCACTTGTAGTGGAATTCATTTTCTTCCTCAAAAAATCGTAAATTCCTAAAACACTTAAACCTATCCAAATAGAGAAAGCATAAAAGGAGCCAACATAAGCGTAATCTCTTTCTCTTGGCTGAAAAGGGACAACATTTAAATAAATAATAATTAATACTCCTGTAAAAAGGAAAAACAGCAAAACGGCTACAGCATCTTGTTCATTCTTTTTGAAATGAAACAACATCCCAATGAGGCCTAAAATAAGAGGCAAGAAAAAATAATGATTCTTTCCTTTATTATTCTGCAAGTAATCTGGAAGCTTTACTTTGGAGGGTAGCCCTATCCGGGCATTGTCAATAAAAGAAACCCCACTTTCCCAATTTCCGTGAAGGGCATTCCCGTTCATATTCATAAAATCGTTTTGTCTTCCGGCAAAATTCCACATAAAATATCTGAGATAAGACCATCCAATTTGGTACTTAAAAAAGAAGGATAAGTTTTGTGAAAAAGTTGGGGTTTTATCTTTATTCTTGCTCAGCCCTGCCCAAGATCTGTATCCGTTTGCATGCTTTGCTTGGGTGTTGCTCCACATTCTAGGGAAAAGTGTTTTGTGCCTTTTAGCATAATTGGGAATGGTATTCTTCCTTTTATCAATAATTACATATTCACCCTTTTTTTCATCTTTTTCATATACAGGATTCCCATCCAAATAAGGTTTTTTATTGTCTAATTTTGCATTAAAATAATGCCCGTAAACAATAGGCCAACTTCCATATTGTTCCCTTTTTAAATAAGATAAAAGTCCAACGGCATCCTCTGGATTGTTTTCATCAATTGGAGGATTTGCATTGGAGCGAACCACCAAAATAGCGAATGAAGAATAACCAATCAAAAGTACGGTAAAACCAAGAATGGCTGTATTCCAAATGGCTTTGTTATTCTTTTTAGTATACTTTAAACCAAAAATTATTGCAGCAATTAAAAACACAAAATAGAGGATTGTTCCAGAATTAAAAGGCAAGCCAATAGTATTTACAAAAAACAGTTCAAAGGAAGAGATTAAACTAATAGCACCAGGAATAATAACTCCTTGTACTAAACCCAAAATCACCATGGAAATAATAAAAGCTTTAATCGCTCCAATTTTAGAATATTCATAATTTTTGTAGTAATAAATCATGCCCATTGCGGGGATAGTAAGCAAGGAAAGTAAATGCACCCCAACTGATAAGCCCATTAAATAAGCAATTAAAACCAACCATCTGCTTGCATGGGGCTTGTCGGCTTCACTTTCCCACTTCATAATGCACCAAAAAGTGATTGCCGTAAAAAAGGAGGACATGGCATAAACTTCTCCTTCCACTGCTGAAAACCAGAAAGAATCAGAAAAAGTGTAAGCCAAAGCGCCAACCAAACCACTTCCTAAAATCGCATACATTTTTCCTGTTTCAGCCCCTTCATCTTTGGTAAAGAATTTTTTTCCAAATGCAGTAATGGTCCAAAACAGAAATAAAATGGTAAAGGAGCTACAAAGAGCAGACATTATATTTATTGCAACAGCAACTTGTGATGTTCCAGGTTCGGCAAATAAAGTGAATATTCGCCCAAACAATTGAAACAAAGGTGCACCTGGGGGATGCCCAACTTCCAATTTGTAAGCGGTTGCTATATATTCTCCGCAATCCCAAAAACTTACGGTTGGTTCAATAGTTGATAGATATACAAAAGAAGCAATTAAAAATACTCCCCAGCCTACTATGTTGTTCAGTTTATTGTAGTTATTCATAATTTTTATGCTGATTTTTAATTTGCGAATTTAATAAATAATTAATGATTACAAATTAAAACGAAATTTTGATAAAATATTTTGTGCGCTTTTAGTTTATTGTTAGTTTTGCGCCCACTAATTTTAGTGCCCGATGGTGTAACTGGCAACACGTCTGTTTTTGGTGCAGAAGAGTCTAGGTTCGAGCCCTAGTCGGGCAACAAATAAAATACAGAGGAGAATTTTTAGTATTTCATTTGTAAACTCTAACGCATAGAGATAAATATTAATTATTTAATGACTTGTAAATTAGAATGAGAGCTAGATAAATAATAGATAGAAGCATAAATAATTAAGAAATTAGCTTGTACAAGAATCAAACAATAGGAAATAATTTAGAAGTAAAGTGTTAGATTCTAATTTTAGCAAACATCTTGATTTATCTTCTTATCCAAGAGGAGTTTATATGGTGCAAATAAGAACAAATGACTCCTTTGTAAGCAAAAGAGTAGTACTACAATAATAGTTTGCGAGATATATAAAAAGGTTCTATATTTGCCGACAGAAAAATAGAAGAATTGAGGATGGGGCTTACGGCCCCATCTTTTATACAAGATAATGATAGCAGAAGAAAGAGTACAGCAGCTTGCCAGAGAAAAGGTTTTGGAATTAGGAGGGTTTTTAGTTTCTGCAAAAGTGAGTATGCAAAATGAAATTCAAGTTTTTGTGGATAAAGCAGAAGGGATTTTAATAACAGAATGTTTGCAAATTAGTCGGCATATAGAAAATGAGTTAGATAGAGAAATAGAAGATTTTCAACTGTCAGTTTCTTCCCCAGGATTGAGTAAAGCTTTTTTGGTAGAGCAGCAATATCAGAAAAATATTGGCAAAGAAATTGTTGTAAAACTAAGGCAGGGGAAAAAGATAAAAGGGAAGCTAATCGCTTTTGATGGGAATATAGTTTTGGAAACAATCAAAAAAGAAAAAGGTAAAAAACAAATAAAAAAAGAGGAGAAAGTCATTTTATTAGAAGAAATAAAAGAAACAAAATTAGTTATAAAATTTTAAATCGTAAAAAATGGATATAGAAAATTTAATTGAATCGTTTTCCGAGTTTAAGGAAGTAAAAAATATTAACCGAGAAACAATGATGAACATCTTGGAGGATGTTTTTAAATCGGTTTTAGCCAAAAAATATGATGAAGCTGATAATTTTGATGTTATTATAAATGTTGATAAAGGGGATTTGGAAATTTGGAGAAATCGAGAAGTTGTAAAAGACGGGAAGGTAGAAAACCCAATCACTCAAATTTCACTTTCGGATGCATTAAAGATTGAAGATGATTATGAAGTAGGGGAAGAGGTATCTGAACAAATTGATTTTGGCACAGAATTTGGGAGAAGGCATATCCTCTCTATCCGACAAAACTTACAAGCAAGAGTACAGGATTTAAACAGAGATGAAATCCTGAAAAAATATAGTGAAAGAGTTGGAGAAATTGTAAGTGGTGAGGTTTATCAGGTTTGGAGAAATGAAATCCTTTTGCAAGATGATGAAGGGAATGATTTAATTTTGCCAAAAGCAAATCAGATTCCAAGAGATTTTTTTAGAAAAGGAGAAACGGTAAAAGCAGTAATACTTTCGGCTGAACTAAAAAACAACAAAGCCCTTATTATACTTTCGCGTATTGCACCAGAATTTATTGAACGGCTTTTTGAAACGGAAGTCCCTGAAGTTTTTGACGGACTGATAACCATCAAAAAAGTAGTAAGGATTCCAGGTGAAAGAGCTAAGGTAGCAGTAGAATCTTATGATGATAGAATTGATCCTGTTGGTGCTTGCGTTGGAATGAAAGGATCAAGAATCCACGGTATTGTTCGCGAACTTAGAAACGAAAATATTGATGTTATCAATTTTACAGAAAATACCCAACTACTCATTACGCGCTCGCTTAGCCCTGCAAAAGTGAGTTCCATAAAGGTTAATGAAGATAACAATAGGGCTGATGTGTATATGCAACCCGACCAAGTTTCTTTGGCGATTGGCAAGGGAGGTTTTAATATCAAATTAGCAGGTCTTCTTACTGGTTATGAAATTGATGTTTATCGAGATATGGATGACATGGTGGATGATGTAGCGATTGAAGAATTTTCAGATGAAATTGAAAGCTGGATTATTGAAGAGCTTAAAGCAATTGGTTGCGATTCGGCAAGAAGTGTATTAGAATTAGATGCGGAAGATTTGGTAAAGAGAACAGACCTGGAAATTGAAACTGTAGAAAATGTATTGTCGGTTCTTAAAAACGAATTGGAAACAGAAGAAGAATAATATAAAACAAAAAAATGTCAGAAAAAAAGAGCATACGGCTAAATAAACTTACAAAGGAGTTGAATGTTGGAAGTGATAGAATCCTATCCTTTTTACAAGGGAAGGGTGTGACTGGATTAAACCCTACATCTAAAATCTCTGATGATGTTTATCAGCTTTTACTTAGCGAATTTCAAATGTCCAAACAAACGAAATTGGCAGCAAAAATTGTTGCTAACAAGTTACAGATGGAACAAGAAAGTCAGGAATTAGAAGCTGAAAAAATAAAAGTGGAACCTCCAAAATTTAGTATTAAGCCAATAGGAACTATTGATTTATCCGGTACAAAATCAAAAACAATAGATACTGACAAAAAAACGGAAGAGCCAAAAAAAGAAGAAGTAATAAAGGCAAAAGCTCAGCTATTATCACAGCCAAAAGTAACTGGCGAAAAAGTGGATTTAGATAAACTAATTCCTAAGAAGAAAAAACCTGTTGCCACATCTTCAGAAGGAGGGGTTGCTGGAAAGAAAAAAAGAAAACGACTTCCCAAAAAAGTAAATCAAGATAGGTTTAAAGGGAGACAAGCAAAAAAGAAAAAACCAGTTGTAATTGAAGTAGATGCAGAACAGGCTCAAAAAAGAGTAAGAGAAACCTTAGCAAAACTACAAGGAGGGGGTAAGAAAACCTCTGTAAAAAACAGAAGAGAGAAAAGAATTGCCCACAGAGAAATAGCCGAGCAAGAAAGTGTTGAAAGACAGGCTTCTGACAAAGTAATAAAGATTACTGAATTTGCCACTGCTCAAGAATTGGCAACCATGATGGATATTCCAGTTACAGAAATTATTTCTGCTTTAATGGTGCTTGGTTTCATGGTAACCATGAATCAGAGATTGGAGGCCGATACCATTCAAATTATTGTGGAAGAGTTTGGCTTTACGGTAGAATTTGTTGGTGTAGAAGTACAAGAGGCAATTGAAGATGAGGAAGATAAAGAAGAAGATCTTAAATCACGCCCACCAATTGTTACCATTATGGGACATGTCGATCATGGAAAAACATCCCTTCTCGATTACATTAGAGATACCAATGTAATTGCTGGAGAATCTGGTGGAATTACCCAACATATTGGCGCTTATGAAGTAACGTTAGAAAATGGCAAACAGATTTCTTTTTTAGACACTCCAGGACATGAGGCTTTTACCGCTATGCGGGCAAGGGGTGCAAAAGTTACCGACATTGTAGTAGTAGTAATTGCTGCTGATGATAGAATTATGCCACAAACTAAAGAAGCGATTAGCCATGCACAAGCGGCAGGCGTTCCCTTACTTTTTGCAATAAACAAAATTGATAGAGATGCATCAGATGCTGAAAAAATAAAGGGAGAGTTAGCCGAAATGAATTTATTAGTGGAAGATTGGGGCGGTAAATATCAGAGCCAAGATGTGTCAGCTAAAACAGGAATAGGAATTCCTGAACTTTTAGAAAAAGTAATATTGGAAGCTGAAATGTTGGAATTAAAAGCAAATCCTAATAGAAATGCAAAAGGGACAGTAATTGAAGCATCATTAGATAAAGGGAAAGGATATCTTACCACTATTTTGGTGCAAAATGGAACTTTGAAAATAGGGGATTACGTATTGTCCGGAGGATTTAGCGGAAAAGTAAAAGCATTATTAGATGAAAGAGGACACAACATCAATGAAGCAGGTCCCGCATCTCCTGCAGTATTGTTAGGGTTAAATGGAGCGCCACAAGCAGGGGATACTTTTAATGTAATGCAAGATGAGCAGGAAGCGAAAAAAATTGCTGCCAAAAGAATGCAACTAAAAAGAGAGCAAGGCGCGAGAACTCAAAAACACATCACTCTTGACGAGATTGGAAGAAGAATTGCACTTGGAGATTTTAAGGAAATAAACATCATTGTAAAAGGAGATGTGGACGGGTCGATTGAAGCACTTTCAGAATCCTTAGAAAAACTTACTACTGAGGAAATAAGTGTAAATATTATTCATAAATCAGTTGGACAGATTTCTGAGTCGGATGTAATGCTGGCAGCTGCATCACAAGCTGTAATTATAGGGTTCCAAGTTCGACCATCCGTAAAAGCACGAAAATTAGCTGAAACTGAACAAATAGATATTCGCCTATATTCCGTAATATACAAAGCAATTGAAGAATTAACTCAAGCAATGGAAGGCATGCTTTCTCCTGATATTGAAGAGGCGATAGTTTGTAGTATTGAAATAAGAGAAATATTCAAAATCTCGAAAGTAGGAACCATTGCCGGCTGTATGGTGTTGGAAGGGAAAATAAACCGAAACTCCAAAGTAAGAATTATCAGAGATGGAGTAGTTACTTATACAGGAGTTCTTTCCTCCTTAAAACGATTTAAAGAGGATGCAAAAGAAGTTGCCAAAGGCTTTGAGTGTGGGCTGTCAATCGAAAACTTCAACGACATTAAAGTTGGAGATATTGTAGAGGGATTTGAAGAAAAAGAAATACAAAGAAAACTCGCCTAATCTTCAGTAATATTAATGTTTGAAGGCACAATATAAGAAGTATACCTTCTTCTTATTTCATTTTGCACTTTAAGTGCTTCCAGTCTGGTATAAAAATCACCAACAGTTACTTTAAAATAAGGTTCTTTATGGTCCAGATAGGCAGGTATTTCTGGGAATTTTAACATGAATGAGATTCGAATTTTTTTAGCTTTTTCTCTGTCGGTATCCGAATGAATTTGTAAGCGCCATCCTAATATCCCTTTTCTTTTTTTATTTAATTTTATATACCGATCAAGTAATTCACCTACCTTTTCTTCCATTTCAATATTTGTAATAGCAGATTCTGTACTATCTGTTTTTGAATTTGTTTGCCCAATAGCGCAAAAGGAAGAAAACAAGAAAATTGTAAATAGATATTTGATCATAATATGCAAAAGTAATAAACTAATTAAAGCACATCTTTACTTCCGGTTTTATTAGAGGCTTTTATCTATTATTTAGAATGGCTATAAATTACATTAATTAATGATTTTCTACCTATTTCTATCCATTGAAAAAATTAAATTTACAGCCGAAAAATTGAACATTAAAAAAACATGATTCGAACTTATTCCCTTAATAGCCGCCTTCTATTTCTGACGTTTTTTTTCACCTTTTCCTTAAACTTATTTGCCCAAACTGATGGAGAGCAAATTTTTAAAACAAATTGTATATCCTGCCATACCATTGGTGGTGGCCGATTGATTGGTCCGGATTTGGAAGGGGTAACTGCAAAAAGAAATGCGGATTGGTTAAAACAATGGATCAATAGCTCATCTGATTTTATTGCAAGTGGTGATGCGGATGCAATTGCAATTTTTGAAGAATATAATAAAGTTGCAATGACTTCCTTCTATTTTGAGGATGAGGATATGGATGCCTTATTAGCTTACATGGAAAATCCACCGATTGAGGAAAAAGAAGTTGCTACTACTACGGCTGAAAACGATAAAGGAATGAGTAGTTCCACCATTTTATTACTGATTGCAGTATTTTTATTTCTGCTTGTTTATATTTTGACCTCTATTAAAAACAAACTAAAAACACAATTAAACCAACCAACAGAAACGCTTTCAGAAACTATTATTAATCAAGGGAAAGCATTTTTAGCGGAAAGTAGAAATGTAGCGATTGTAGGGTTTGCTGTATTTATTATTGTGATGAAATTCACTTTTGATACTTTAATGGGCGTTGGGGTAACGACTAACTATCAACCTGAGCAACCAATCGCTTTTTCACATAAAATACATGCAGGAGACAATGGGATTGATTGTAATTATTGCCATTCGTCTGCTCGCTCTTCAAAAACATCTGGTATTCCTTCTGCTAATGTGTGCATGAATTGTCATGCTAATATTACTTCAGGAACTAATACAGGAACCGCTGAAATTCAAAAAATATATGATGCTATTGGGTATGATCCTGATACAAGAACCTATATTGAAGGCTATGAACAGCAGCCAATTAAATGGGTGAGAATTCACAATCTTCCTGATTTTGCTTATTTCAATCATTCACAACACGTAACGGTTGGCAAATTGGAATGTCAAGAATGTCATGGTCCTGTTCAAGAAATGGATGTGGTAAAACAAGAATCATTAATGACAATGGGCTGGTGTATTAATTGTCACAGAGAAACTGAAGTGAAAATGGAAGGGAATGATTATTACACAAGCATGCATGAAAAGATGAAGGAAAAATATGCAGGACAGAAAATCACTGTAGATAAAATGGGTGGCTTGGAATGTGGTAAGTGCCATTATTAAAAAAATAGTTAGATTTAATTTCTATAATAAAATGACAAAAGCAAAAAAATATTGGAAAGGTTTAGCAGAACTAAACAATGATCCAATTGTAGAAAAATTAAGACAAAACGAATTTGTTGAAGAAATTCCTGTTGATGAGTTTTTAGGAGATAAGGAATTATCTACTACCTCTACATCCAGAAGAGATTTCTTGAAGTTTTTAGGATTCAGTACTGCTGCTGCAACTTTAGCAGCTTGTGAAACACCTATTAATAAAGCGATTCCTTACGTAATAAAGCCTGAAGAAATCACTCCTGGTGTTGCTAACTATTATGCAACTACTATGTATGACGGGCACGATTACGCATCCGTTTTAGTAAAAACTAGAGAGGGTCGTCCTATCAAGATTGATGCTAACAAATCAGCAACTAACGCAAGGATTCAAGCATCTGTTCTTTCCTTATATGATTCATCAAGATTGAAAAATCCAATGAAAGGTGGAGTAGATACGGATTGGAGTACTACTGATGCTGAAATTATTGTAAAATTAAATGAGATAAAAAGTGGTGGCGGAAAGATTGCTATTTTATCTTCTACAATTATAAGCCCTTCTACTACACAATTAATTGCTGATTTTTCAGCTGCTTACGGAAATGTAACGCATGTACAAATGGATGCAGTTTCTTATAGTGGAATGTTGGATGCTAATGAAGCTTCATTTGGAGTGAGAGTATTGCCAACGTATCATTTTGATAAAGCGGAGGTTATCGTTTCTTTTGGAGCTGACTTTTTAGGAAACTGGCTAAATGCGGATTATGCTAAACAGTATGTTACTGCTAGAAATCCTAACAGTGGGAAAATGGCTAAGCATTATCAAGTAGAATCAGCTTTAAGCCTTACAGGTTCTAATGCAGATGATAGAATACAAATTAAGCCATCAGAACAAGCTGGTTTATTGTCTAACTTATATAGTGCCTTAAATGGTGGTACTGCTGATAGCAGAATTGCTAAAATGGCGAATGACTTGGCTAATAATGCCGGTAAATCTATTGTTGTTTGTAATAGTAATGATGCTGAGGTTCAAACTTTAGTTAATGCGATTAACAACACATTAGGAAATTACGAAAACACATTATCTTTATCGAACCCTTCATACTTAAGGCAAGGAAATGATACTGAGGTTTCTGCACTTATTGAAGAAATGAATGCGGGAAAAATTGCTGCTTTGATTACTTATAATGTAAACCCAAGTTACACTTTACTGGATGCTGATGGGTATAATGCAGGACTTAAAAAAGTAGGATTAACTATTGCGACTTCACTTTATAATGATGAGTCAGCTGCAAAAATGATGTATGCTTGTCCTGATAATCATTACTTAGAAAGTTGGGGGGATGCAAATCCATCTAATGGAGTGTATACTTTAATGCAACCTACAATTTCTCCTTTGTTTAAAGGAAGACAATTCCAAGAAAGCTTAATGGTTTGGGTGGGGAAATCAGATTACCATACTTATTTACAAAATACGTATTCATCTATTGACTGGAATAAATCAGTACATGATGGGTACTTTACACAAAACCAATCTGCTGCAACTGTAAGTTCATTTACAGCTTCTGTTCCTTCTTTTGATGTAGTAAAAGCTGATGGAATTGAGTTTGAGATGTATGAAAAAATTTCAATGGGTGATGGTACTCAAGCAAACAATCCTTGGTTACAAGAATTGCCAGATCCCCTTTCAAGAGCTTGTTGGGATAATTACTTAACTATGTCGGCAGCCACTGCTCGTGATTTAGGAATTACTAATTGGAATGTTTCCAATGGCGCCTTAAATGGAAATATGGTAAATATTACAGTTAATGGAACGACACTTAATAATGTTCCAGTTATGATTCAGCCTGGTCAAGCAGTTGGTACAATTGCTATGGCTGTTGGTTATGGTAGAACAGCTGCAGGAAAATGTGGTGATGGAATAGGATTCAATGCTTTTGCATTAGGAAACGGAACCGCTACAATTGAAGTTGTTGGTGGCGAATATGAATTTGCTGCTACTCAATTGCATCATACTATGATGGGGAGAGAGATTGTAAAAGAAACAACTCTTGCTGACTTTATTAAAGATCCTTATTCAGGGAATCATCAAGTAACTTATGCTACTCATAATGGGAAGCAACCAGCAGATAAGGTTACACTTTGGGATAAATTTGATCATTCAACAGGGCATTTTTGGAATATGTCTATCGACTTAACTTCTTGTATTGGTTGTTCGGCTTGTGTAATTTCTTGTCATGCTGAAAATAATGTTCCTGTTGTTGGGAAAGAAGAGGTAAGAAAATCAAGAGATATGCATTGGATTCGTATTGATCGTTATTTTTCGTCTGATATGACAAAAGAATTATCAGAAGCTGAAAAAGTTTCTGCTATTGATATGTATGCTGAAATGGAAGAGCCATCAGCAAATCCTGAAACAGTTTTCCAGCCTGTAATGTGTCAGCATTGTAGTAATGCCCCTTGTGAAACGGTATGTCCTGTTGCGGCAACTTCACATGGTAATGAAGGGCAAAACCACATGGCTTATAACAGATGTGTGGGTACAAGGTATTGTGCGAATAACTGTCCTTATAAAGTAAGGCGTTTCAACTGGTTCCAATATTCTGATAACGATAAGTTTGATTTCAACATGAATGATGACCATGGTAAAATGGTATTGAATCCTGATGTTGTTGTGCGTTCAAGAGGAGTTATGGAAAAATGTTCCATGTGTATTCAAAAAATACAAGAAGTAAAATTGGACGCTAAAAAAGCAGGAAAAAAGGTTAGAGATGAAGATGCGCAAACGGCTTGTTCATCAGCTTGCCCTACTAATGCAATTGTGTTTGGTGATGTGAATGATGATACGCATAAAATACAAGCTCTTAAAAAAGAAGAAAGAGCATATAAATTATTGGAACACTTGAATACTGATCCATCTGTGTTCTATCAAACAAAAATTAGAAATAAAGCGTAAATAATTATGCATAAAGAAGCAGAAATTAGAGATCCATTAATTTTAGGCAATAAAACTTATCATGATATTTCCAAAGATATTGCAAAGCCTGTTGAGGGTAAGGCCAACAAATATTGGTGGATATTATTTTCTTTATCATTAGTACTATTCATTTGGGGGGTGCTTTGTATTGCTTACACAATTGGTACAGGAATTGGTGCTTGGGGATTGAATAAAACGGTAGGCTGGGCTTGGGATATTACTAACTTTGTTTGGTGGATTGGAATAGGGCATGCTGGAACATTAATCTCGGCTGTACTACTACTTTTCCGTCAGAAATGGAGAATGTCCATTAACCGTTCGGCTGAGGCAATGACAATTTTTGCTGTAGTACAAGCTGCACTTTTCCCACTTATACATATGGGGAGACCATGGCTTGCATATTATGTTTTCCCAATACCGAATCAGTTCGGATCCCTTTGGATGAACTTTAACTCTCCATTGATTTGGGATGTATTTGCAATTTCTACTTATTTTTCCGTATCAGTTGTATTTTGGTATATCGGTTTGATTCCTGATTTTGCCATGATAAGAGATAGAATGAGTGCAACAATTTCACCCATGAAAAAGAAATTATATTCTCTTCTTTCCTTTGGTTGGAGCGGTAAAGCAAAACATTGGCAAAGATTTGAAGAAGTTTCATTGGTATTAGCAGGATTAGCAACTCCACTAGTATTTTCAGTGCACTCTATTGTATCCATGGACTTTGCAACTTCAATTGTACCAGGATGGCACACTACTATTTTTCCTCCTTACTTTGTATTGGGGGCATTATTCTCTGGTTTTGCCATGGTAGAAACATTGCTTATCATCATGCGAAAAGTGGTGAGTTTAGAATCCTATATTACCATCAAGCACATTGAATATATGAATGTTATAATTATACTTACCGGGTCGCTTGTTGGGACAGCCTATATGACTGAGTTATTTATGTCATGGTATTCAGGAGTAGAATTTGAACAATATGCATTTTTAAACAGAGCAACAGGACCTTATTGGTGGGCTTATGCCATCATGATGACTTGTAATGTTTTGACACCACAATTGTATTGGATTAAGAGTATCAGAACATCATTTGTTGCAACATTTGTTATTTCAATTTTTATTAATATAGGTATGTGGTTTGAACGTTTTGTGATTATTGTAACTTCTTTGCACAGAGACTATTTACCATCAGCATGGACAATGTTCTCTCCAACTTTTATTGATATCGGTATTTTCTTAGGAACGATTGGGTTCTTTTTTACTTTATTCCTTTTATACTCGAGAACATTCCCAGTAATTGCACAAGCAGAGTTAAAATCAATTCTTAAATCTTCTGGTTCAGAATATAAAAACAAGAAATAATGAGTACAAATACACTATACGGAATTTTTGATGATGAAGAGGTTTTATTGGCCTCAGTAAAAGAAATCCGTGCCAATAATATTGAAATTGAAGAAGTATTTTCTCCTTTTGCTATACACGGATTAGACAAAGCCTTGGGTCTTAAAGAAACAAGAATGGCTATAATGGCTTTCATTTATGGATGTTTAGGTTTAAGTTTAGGAGCACTCATGATTTATAATATCATGATTGTAGATTGGCCACAAAATATTGGTGGAAAACCTAACTTTACCTTCTATCATAATATGCCAGCATTTGTCCCTATTTTGTTTGAATGTACAGTGCTGTTTGCGGCTCACCTTATGTCAATTACTTATTTAATAAGATGTGGATTATTTCCAGGAGGAACATCTGACAGCCCTGATGAGAGAACAACTGATGACAAATTTTTGATGGTAATAAATGTGGATGGCGACAGCTCTCCTGTTAAAGAAATGTTGACCAAAACAGGCGCTACTGAAATTAACGAAAAAGAAGCTTAAATTATGATTAAAGCAATTTTAAAAATCGGATTTTTTGTAGCAGTAATTTTCCTTGCTGCATGCTCAGGAGATTCAAATCCTGGTTACGAATTTATGCCCAACATGTATCGCTCTCCATCAATGGAAACGTATGGAGAAAACAATATAAATGGCATGAATGCTTTAACTCCTGTTAAGGGAACAGTTGCAAGAGGAAAATTGAAAACATTCAATTATGATAAAACATTGGAAGGGTACTTAAATGCAGGAAATATGGCTGTCAATCCTATGGAAAATACGGACGAAAATCTTGCTGACGGTAAATCGCTTTATGGCATGTTTTGCAAGCATTGTCATGGAAAAACAGGTACAGGAGATGGAACAATGAGACATGCAATCTATTCAGCAGTGCCCCATTATAATGATGAAAAGACAATAAGAAGGTCTGGGACTCCAATGAGTGAACTTACATCAGGACATATTTTTCATGCCATTACTTATGGATTGAATGCCATGGGGCCTCATGCAAGCCAAATTACGGAAGAGGAAAGATGGAAAATTGTACTTTATGTACAAGAAGAATTACAACATTATGGTTTAGAATAAAAAAAAAGTTAGCATGTTTACAATAGATAAAAAAGCAAAAAATCTTTCCATGGCACTTATGGCTGTGGGACTAATTGCATTAATATTTGGCTTTGTTTCCAATCCTCATGGCGCTTGGCCGGCATTACTTTTCAATACGTATTTCTATTTGGGAATTTCTGTTTTTGCTGTATTTTTTGTTGCCATGCAATATGTAGCAGAAGCGGGTTGGTCAATTGTGCTGAAAAGAGTACCAGAAGCTATAATGGCAGCACTACCTGTATTTAGTATCATTATGCTCTTTATTATGGTTGCCAGTATAATGCACTGGAATCATATTTACCATTGGTTACAGGAAGGTATTATGGATCCTGTTAGTGAGCATTACGATAAAATACTTGCAGGA